>NZ_FR885256.1:0-2696 GCF_000436315.1 Parabacteroides sp. CAG:2
ATGTAATCGGGGATAAGATATACCCTTGCATCTTTTCTTATCTAGTCTTTCATAGCTATAAAATTTTGAGTTTCACATATCCAACTGTATTCAATATTACAGAGAAATCAAAATGAGAATACGCACTATATCTCATAACATTCTGTATTTCTTTATTTTAAGCAGGGTATAACTTTAAAAAGTAAAATAATGTTAAGTTGTTAAAGTTATACCTTGCTATTGAAAATACTCTTTATCTTTGCATCAAAGATAAAATAAACAATGAAAAGAGTTATAGGTTATATTCGTGTTTCTACTGATAATCAAGACCTTGAAAGGCAAAGAGTGTTGATTAGAAAGTATTGTGAGAATAAGGGGTACTCTCTGTTAAGAATAGAAGAAGACTATGCCATATCTGGAACAGTCAGCAACAGAAACGGATTGAACAGTATTCTAAACATTACCAATAGCGTTGCTGACATGGTAGTAGTTAGTGAGTTGTCTAGACTGTCACGTCAAGATGATATATTTGAAACTTTGACACAGATTCACACAATCATTAGAAACGTGGATTTAGTAATACTGGACGAACCAGACAAGGTATATGAAGCAGGAAAAACTATCATTCTTTCTGACTTTTTAATGCTTGCAATCAAAGCCTATGGAGCAGCGGATGAAAGAAAGAAAATAGTAAGCCGTATGACTACAGGTAAAGACAGTAAAGTACAAGCGTTTCCGTTAATGCTTACAGACAGTAATATACCAACTGGCTTTAAGGCAGTGCCCAATCCCAATTATATAAAGGGAGCAACCCCCAAAATGCTATTGGTGGAAGATGAAGAACGTATGCAGTTAGTCAGAGATATATTTAACTATGTGGCAAACGGTCTTTCTCTAGGAAAAACAGCAGAAAAACTGAATATGCTTGGATATAGGACAGCAAGAAACAAACCGTTCTATGAACAGTCTATCAGAACAATTATAAATGATTCCATTTATAACGGTGTCAGATACTGGAAAGGCATGAAACTGGAACTTCCCGTAAAATTCATATCAGATGAAATCTGGAATCTGGCACACAAGAAAGTGCAGGAGAACAAGAATTATAGCGGTGAGGCACAAAAACATTATAACCCGTTGAAAGGCATTATCAAGTGTCCTTGTGGGCAAACCTCAATGTATGGCAGAACCTCATCCTGCATTACCTACAGATGTCTTGACAGAATAAAGATGGGAATAAAAAGCCCATGTACCAATGTTGGCATAAAGGCTGAAACTTTAATATATGCGGTGTGGAAAGATGTCAGACTTAGAACTCTGGATGAAACTTACCAAGCCAAGAGCAATGAGAAAATTGCAGAAATAGAAGCTGAAAATATAAAACTGACACAAAGCATAAAAGAAAAGGATTCTGAAATAGCCAAACTACAGTCTGATTTGAAAACAGTCATAGACAATGTTATGGCTTCCACCAATATCGCAATAGTCAAGGCTTTGAATGGCAAGGCGGATTCAATAGACAGCCAGATAAAGAGTATAGAAGCGAAAAAGAAAGCCATTGATGAAGAAATTGCATCCAACAACAGAAGAATAGCGGATGAAATAAAGAGCCAGTCAAGAAAAGAACTTGACAGCCTTTCTCTGGAGGGCAAGGGAGAAATGTTTAGAGAATTACTTAGTAAAGTAGTTTATTATTCCGTTTCTTTAAATAGCGGATTCATAGTCATTACTTATAAGAATGACTTGGAAACTATCATAGCGTATCATAATAGGAACAAACCATTCTTATGGGCACTTCCTATAACTTTCAGATTCAACAAGGTAAAACGGACTGTAATAGTTCCAACTTTACCAGAGCAACCTAAAATGACTTCTTTTGTCTTAGAACACATTACAGAAAAAGAGTACACTTTTAAACAGTTGCAGGAAAGTTTCAATCTGGAAGAATGGAAAATATGAAGAAAGTCTGTATTTTGCAGACTTTTCTGTTATTTTGCAGTATAACTAATAGTGAATGTACCATGCTAGAAGAAAAACTATACCAGATAGAGGAACTTCCAGATTTAAAAGTGGCTTGGCATGAGAGCTACAAATGTCTTGATGAGCCACTATTAGAATACGTGTGGGAAGTAGCCAACCACTTCCTGCCAGATTATGAAGATGTGTCCGCTGCACCTGCCATATTCGCCAACAGATATGCGGAAAGGAACTTATCCGTTGAAGAGAGGTACGAGAGAGCCAAAAGAATGAAAACTCTCAAAGGTACTTTGGAAGAATACAAAAAACGGGAATACAGAAAGCTGGATGATTCTTTCAAAGAGAAGTTCCTGACTAATGAAGACTTACAGAATACCATTGAAGCGTATAAGTTGGACGTTAGCAAGTTTTGGTATCTACTTCTGTTCGTATATGACTTTATAGAGGATATTGGCACAAATGCACCTGCATTGAACAAGTCCGTATTAGAAGACTTTAGCCATTTTCATGCTACCCTATTGGAAGCTACCAGTATCACCCTAAGGAAGAACAACAAGAAAAGCTATGTTGTTGAAAGAGAGGACACAATCAGAATCATTCAAGCAGCCTTGCTGCATTTTGTCAATACATACAGTGATATTATACATAGTGAGCAAGATAGAGAAACCATGATTAAACAATTAAAGGACATAGGTCTGGAGGGCTTTATCAGAAATGACTTATCGTCAAAAATCAGCTTT
>NZ_FR885257.1:0-1033 GCF_000436315.1 Parabacteroides sp. CAG:2
GGGCTGTTGAACAAGGCGGTGCCGCACGCCCTGTTCAAGAAGTTCGCCCACTCGTGCTGGTCGGAGCTGTGCGAGATCTACGGCATACCGCCCCGCTACATCAAGACCAACACGCAAGATCCGGCGATGCTCGACCGGGCGGAGGATATGCTGCGCGACATGGGGTCGGCGGCCTACTTTATCATCGATACCACCGAGGAGTTCCAATTTGCCCAAGGGGTCAGTACGAACGGGGATGTGTATAACAACCTGATCTCTCTTTGCAACTCCGAGATGTCGCTGCTCATCAGCGGGGCGCAGATCGGGCAGGACACCAAGAACGGCAACCGCTCGAAAGAGGAAGTGGGTGTCAAACAACTGGAGAAGTATGTCAATTCCGATAAACGGCAGGTGGAGGACTGGATGAACTCCATCGTCCTTCCGGCGCTCTTCCGGATCGGTTTTCTTCCGGACGGCTTGCGTTTCTCGTTCAATTCGGAAGAGGACACCGGACAGTTGTGGGAACGTACCGCGCAAGCGATGCAATACTATGAGATCGATCCGACTTGGATCAAGGACAAGTTCGGTATCGAGGTAACCGGCAAACGATCTTCCGGACAGGAAGGTTTTTTCGGATCAGCCCCGAAAGAGAATCGGGGCTGACGGCACGGATCAATGAATTGTACCGGGACGGTCTTACTCCTTTTGAGGCCGAGGGTAACGAAGACATACCCGCTATCGACGAGCGTGTCTTCAAATCGGCCCTGCGAAAGATATTCCGCAGGGAGGGTTTCACGGCGGAGATGCTGGCGGAGCCGAAGGTCCGTGCCTTGGTGGACGCGTATGCCGGGGCGTATGAGGGGGCGATCGCTCCCTCTTTGGAGAGCGGCGTGATTCCGGAGGCCATGGCGCGAAAGCTCAAAGAGGATATCTTTGTCTTTTCCGGATTCAAGACCTACCAGGGATTGAGGGAGGCATCCCGCCTGTTGCGCGACGAAGACGGGACGGTGAAGCCGTTCAACCGTTTTTACAACGATATAACGGCGATCAAGGA
>NZ_FR885258.1:0-13772 GCF_000436315.1 Parabacteroides sp. CAG:2
GGGCGCCGGAGGATCGGAAGGGAACTCAAGATGCCCGGCGGAGATCGCCGCAGAGTTCCAACCCGTTTCCAATCCTCCGGCGAGCCTCTACGGGGCTATTCCTCCACTATCCTCTCTATATAATTCGGCGGCAGGGTGGTGCGTGGTACTTTCATGCCGCCGAACCATTTATGCAAGGGCAAGTCGAAGCCTGTTCCATTCATGTAATTGTAGAGGGAAACGCGAAGCCCCTCGCTGAAAAGCTCCGGATCGCAGCCGGATAGCGCCTCGAACTGTACGTCATTACGGGCGAATCCGCCAAAGGGAGGCTCCGTGACACGGCAACTGTACTCGGCGGGGTGCAACCCCACAGGGCTATGCGCTGTCATGGCGAAACGATGCCAAAATCCGGATTGAATCAGCCCAAGCTCAAACATTTGCCGGACCGTTTCTAAGGAATCTATGGTTTCTTGAGCGGTTTGGGTCGGGAAACCATACATCAAATAGGCATGGACCATGATGCCTGCCCCGGTAAAGTTGTTGGCGACCCGTGCCACTTGAGCCACTGTCACCCCTTTATTTATCAGCTTGAGGAGTCGGGGAGAGGCTACTTCCAGACCTCCCGACACGGCGATGCAGCCACTTCGTTGAAGAAGGTCGCATAGTTCCTCAGTATAGCTTTTCTCAAAACGAATATTTCCCCACCACACGACGGTTATCCCACGGCGGATAATCTCCTGCGCCATTTCCCGTAGCAAGGCGGGTGGAGCGGCCTCGTCCACGAAATGGAAGCCGATCTCGCCGGTTTGCTCGATCAAGCGCTCCATACGGTCTACCAAAGTCTTGGCTGTATTCGGCTCATATCGTTTGATGTAATCCAATGAGCCGTCACAGAAGGCGCATTTCCCCCAGTAGCAACCGTGCGCCAAGGTCAGTTTATTCCAGCGACCATCGCTCCAAAGCTTGTGCATCGGGTTGGCCATTTCCATGACGGAGATGTATTTGTCCAGCGGCAAGCCCTCGTAATCCGGGAATCCGGTCTCGCTTTGCCGGCAAGCGGGGTAAGCGGGATTATCTTGATAAACGACCCGGCTACCGTTCTCGTCCAAGGAGAAGGTGCGTACCAGTTCCTCTTTTTGGATCGCCCCGTCCAGATAGCGTAACACTTGGAAGAGTGGGTCCTCTCCATCATCTAGCAAGAGGTAATCGATGTATTTGAAGAAGCGTGTATCCGTGATGGAGCGAAGTTCCGTATTCACGAAACCACCTCCCATAAGGATCGGGATATCGGGATGTGCCTGCCGTAGCCATTGGGCGAGCCGGAGGGTACTGAATAAATTCCCCGGGAAAGGTACGCTGAAAGCGATCGCCTTGGGCTTGCTCTCGGCTATGTGCTTTTCTAATAGCGGCTGCGTCATGCGATCGATAAAGCTGAAAGGCTTTTGGAGGGCTTCCTCGATCTCGTCGAAGGAGGAGGCGCAGCGGCCTAGATGCTCGGCATATCGGCTGAAACCGAAATCCGGGTCGATCGTTTCCCGGATCAAGTCGCAGAGATCCTCCAGATACAAGGTCGCCAGATAACGGGCCTTATCCCGTAATCCCGAAGTGCCGAACGCCCATTCCAGCTCCTCCTCGTTTTGGCTCCCGCGGTCGCTTTCGGGAAGGTAATCTTGGTTACAGATGCGATAAGCGAGAGGATCGTTCTTTCCCTGAAGGAAAGCGACGACGGCGGCTATCGTGTCGATATACCGTTGCTTATTAGCCAGCAACCCCCGGACTTTAGCCGGATATTTACCTTTCCGCCGCTCGATCTCGGCGAACAGTTCCCCGAGACCCTGCGTGGAAAACAAAGCCAAGATCGTCTCGATACCCAGATCCGCCTGCCCGGCTCGCACACCCTTTGCTTTCAGATAACCTTTTAGGTAAGCCGTGGAAGGATAAGGCGTATTGATCTGCGTAAACGGAGATAAAACCAGAAGAACCGAAGCTAATCCCATATCAACTCAACTAATTTTCAATTATTCAAGCTATTGTTGATAGACTCGATATAGTCCAGAATCTCATCCCGTCCCTCTTTCTTCTCCGAGGAAGAGAGGAAGATCGGAGGAAGCTCTTCCCAAGTCTCCAGTAATTTATCCGTATAGACTTTTAGGTTCTCTTTCAAGCGTCCCTTGCTGATCTTGTCGATCTTCGTGAAGATGATAGAGAAAGGAACCCCGCTCTCACCCAGCCATTCCATAAACTCCAGATCGATCTTTTGCGCCTCGTGACGGCAGTCCAAAAGGACAAATAGGTTGGTCAGTTGCTCTCGATCGAGGATATAGTTCTCGATGATACGTTTCAATTGCTCCCGGTTCTCCTTGCCTCGTTGGGCGAAGCCATACCCCGGAAGATCTACCAGATACCACTCGTTATTGATAAGAAAATGATTGATAAGTAAAGTCTTACCCGGTGTTTGCGAAGTCATCGCCAAGCCCTTCTTGTTGGTAAGCATATTGATCAAGGAGGATTTGCCTACATTACTTCGTCCGATGAAGGCATACTCCGGCTTATTACCCTCGGGGCATTTCCTTACGTCTGTGTTGCTGATAACAAATTCTGCGCTTTTAATTTCCATAAAATATAAATTAATGAATAATGAGTATTGAATAATGGCTAGGTTTAATTCTCAATTTTCAAATTTCCATTTTCAATTGCCGAAAGCCACAGCCCGGCGAACGTGATGCCTCCGTTTACCATAAGCATCTCGTAGCCGAACGTATAGCCTACGTATTGTTTCACTAAGAAATCCGTGGCAAGGCAAATCAACGGGGAGGCTATACAGATATAGGGCACGTATTTGTCACGGGGTTTCCGCTTCGTGAAAAGCCCGAAAACAAACAGCCCCAATAGAGGACCATACGTGTACGACGCTATCATGTAGATCGCGTCGATAACGCTTCGGTTATTTACGGCCTTGAACGCCAAGATGATCAAGACGAACAAGACGGATATCATCACGTGTACCTTTAGGCGGGTACGTTTCGCCCTTTTCGCTTCCTCTCTCTGCACGCCGAGGATATCCACGCAAAAAGAGGTGGTGAGCGCTGTCAACGCCGAGTCGGCGCTACTGAAAGCCGCCGCTATGATACCGATCGTAAAGAAGATCAAGATACTCCCGCCCAAGATCCCCGAGGTACAAAACATCGGGAGGATATCGTCGTTGAGGGTTGGCAACTGGATGTTCTGCTGTGCCGCCAATGTCAGTAGCAGTACCCCCAGTGCGAGAAACAAGAAGTTGACCGGCGTGAAGGCGAAGCCATATGTGTACATGTTTTTCTGGGCATCCTTCAAGCTCTTGCAGGAGAGGTTCTTTTGCATCATGTCCTGATCCAGCCCGGTCATGACGATCGTGATAAAGATACCGCTGAAGAACTGCTTGAAGAAGTTCTGCGTACTATGCCAATCGCCGAACTCAAAGATCCGGAAATGAGGGCTTTCCACCAAGGTCTGCGCCATATCCCCGAAATCCAGTCCCATCTTGTCCTTCACCTGCCAGATGATCACGATCAACATTGCCACGAGACAAAGGGCCTGCAACGTATCTGTCCAGATGATCGTCTTGATACCGCTCCGGAACGTATATAACCATACCAGCAGGATACTGAGGATAGCGGTCACGGCGAATGGGATGTTCCAAGCGTTGAACACGTAGGTTTGCAAGATCAAGACCACTAGATATAAGCGTGCGGCCGCCCCTACGATCTTCGAGAGCAGGAAGAATGAGGCCCCTGTCTTGTACCCCCTTCTCCCGATCCGGTCATCCAGATACGAGTAGATGGAGGTAAGCTGCAACTTATAGTATAGCGGTAGCAATACCTTGGCTATAATGATATATCCCACGAAGAAGCCTAATACAGTCTGCATATACGTCATATCGATCGCCCGCACCATGCCGGGTACCGATACGAACGTCACCCCCGATAAGGATGTCCCTACCATGCCGATAGAGACGATATACCAAGGTGATTTCCTGTCCCCGAGGAAGAATGCCTCGTTGCTGTTATTACGCCCCGTGATCCATGCTATCAGCAGCAAGACGGTGAAATAGGCAGCGATAATAAAAAGGATGATATAGCTGTTCATGTATTGCTAACTTCTTTCTTTTTCTCCACAAAGATACGGCTTTACTTTGAAATAACGGGCATATGCGTGGATTCTACCGTGATGGGTTTCTTGATGCCCTTTAGGTAGTCCATGAAAGCGTCGGTCGATATGATACCTAAATTATCGAATTCCGGGATCTCGTAGCCCTTGAATAAAGAGGCGTCGTACCCGTCTCCGCCATCGGTGATGAAAGCGTCTAGGGTCACCACGCAAGGGGTATTGTCCTCGATCTCGGTCTTTTGCCCGTCTCTCGTATAGACTATTTTCTCGATCTTATTTCCGCTTAGGGTAAGCGTGAGGTCGGAGGATTGAAGGAAACCGTTCGGATTCTTCCGTCCATCCTCCAATAGCTTCTTCAACCGCTTGCCGTCGAAACGATAGGCAACGATAGCGGAGCCGAAAGGCAAGATGTTGCCGGCACGCAGTCGGGTGATATCTCCTTTCGGGAGGGCCGCACGTATACCTCCGTAATGGTTTACGCCGATCACCGGCTGATCCTTGTAAGCGGGCATCTCTTTTTGGAAACGCTGGGCGTAAGCGGCCGTGACCAACGCCCCGATAGGCGTATAGTCGAACTTATTGATGGTACGGTCGTGGATCAAGGCCTCTTTTGCCGTGGCAAGTTTCTCGTTCAGCCGATATTTATCCATGATCTTCTCCACGGCCTCTCGCATCTCCGGGTTCTCCTCGCAGGCTACACGCACGGTATCCCCTTGGATGAAAGAGATATCCCGGTGTCCGTTGAAATCCTGTATCTGGAACAGCAGTTTCCCGATATGGGTACCGTTTACGCCGGCTTGGATGATGGGAATGTTATTGATCTTATCGAGCACCAGCTCATGCGAGTGGGCGGATATGATGGCGTCTACCTTATCGATGAACGGCAGTCCTTGGGCGTTCTCCTCGGTGATGCGGTAAGGCATTTTCATATCCGTGCCGATGTGCATCAAGAGGATAATCATATCGATCTGGTCCTCTTTCTTTAACTGGTAGACGGTTTGTATGCACACCGCTCCCAGCGGATGCGTGAACTGAAGCCCTTTCAGGTTCTCCGGCTTGGTCTTGACGTAGGTGTCCGTCGTGGTCAGTCCGATGAAGGCTATGCGCAGGGAGGAGCCATCTTTCAACTTACGCTCTACGATACGGTAGGGACTCAACCAGTTGGGGTGAGTATATCTCTTCTCTTCGGTGATATTGGCGGCCACATGGGGGATATTCAAGGCGGCGGTGTCCACTAGATAAGAAAGTCCCCAGTCGAACTCGTGGTTACCGATGGCGGACATTTCCACGTCCATCGCCTCGTACATTTCTTTGATAGGCTCGCCTTTCGTGATCTTGGAGAAATAGCTTCCGCTGAAATTATCTCCGCCTGAGACAACGATGGAATGCGGATAGCGTTGTTTCTCGTTTTGTGTCATTTGTACCAACCGGGCGGCTCCCGGCGTGATCCCGTCGGAGGCGAAAGCCCCATGAAAATCGTTGAATGAGAAAATGGCTAAAGTGTCTATCGAGCTGGACGGGGTGGCGATATCTTGTGCGAATAGGGGAGCGGTTAGTGCGCTGCCTAGCAAAATCGCTGATACGAATTGTTTTTTCAGTCCCATGGTTGTATGTATTAATAGGGACAAAAGTAGGAAAAATAACGAGATTCACCGAGGAAAACGCCCGATTCGTCGAATTCTTTTTGATCGTTTTAAACCTTCGTCCTACCTTTGTGTCATAGTAATAGCTCGTGAGAGTGAAAGCGAACCGGTTGTTCATCATAACCGGGAAATAGGTAAACATTAAGTCAAAGGGCCGCCGTCCGGATAAGATGCGGCCCTTTTGATTTATTCGGACTTGAGGTTGTTTACGGGATTGTCGTGGGTGGTACGGAATACGTTATATCCGGAAACCGCCAGTATGACGGTGAGTACCAATACGCCTCCTCCCACGAATAGATACCAGGATAGCTGGATCTTTTCCGAGAATTGTTCTTGCCATTTTTGGGAGATATAGAAAGCGATACCGCAACCAAGTAAGATGGCCGGCAATGCTATGGTGATGATATCTTTCAAGAAAATATGGAGTATGTCTTTTACCGTGGCTCCGTTAATCTTACGGATCGCCATTTCTTTCCGGCGACGGTTCACCTCGTCGTTCGTGTATCCGATCAATCCGATGAAGACGATCAGCAAGGTGACGATGCCACCGATCATGACGGAATCACGGAATTTCCGGGAGGAGGTGTATCCTTCCAGCATCTCGCTCTTGAAGGAGATCACGTTGAGTTCTTTATCCGGGATGAGTTGCCCCATTAGATCCTGTGTCTTGCGTAGGGCCTCGGAAGAAAGGCTATGGTACCGAATGACCATATGTTGGGCCGCCCCTTTCGTATAGAACATGATCTTGGCTCGCGGATCTTCTCCCGCTATGGAACCTAGGCGGAAATCCTCGAATACGCCCCGGATCGTGAAGAGAGGCATCGACTCGGACTTGGTATCGTGTCCGGTTATTTGTACCGTCTTGCCCACGGCTCCATCCTTCCAGTCGGCGAAAGGTTTCATGTATTCAATGAAATTGCGGCTCACCAGTATCTCTTGCGAGGAGGTGGTATTCTCGGTGAAGTACTGTCCTTCTACGATCGGGATTTCCAATACGTTCAGGTAATCGTTTCCTACGTCGTAGAGGTCGGCGATGTTGAATAGTTCCCGGTCGTCTCCCGGAAGATAGACGTTATTGCCCGAGGCTCCCCAGAAAGGAAGGTTATAGCAAGTCGTGATGGCGTCTACCTCGGGCAATCTCTGGGTTTCCTCGATCAGTTTGGCACGCCCCGTGGAGTCTACGGCACCGATATACACATAGGCAAGATTCTCGGGATTGTATCCCGGATGATCATTCACCATATGGTCGTATTGCTTGCCTACCACTAGCAATAAGGAGGCGAGGA
Organism: Parabacteroides sp. CAG:2; assembly: GCF_000436315.1. Classification (NCBI taxonomy): domain Bacteria; kingdom Pseudomonadati; phylum Bacteroidota; class Bacteroidia; order Bacteroidales; family Tannerellaceae; genus Parabacteroides; species Parabacteroides sp. CAG:2. The sequence continues at coordinate 7,055 of NZ_FR885258.1, forward strand.
AGCTGATTGCCGTGAACTGGAAGAACAAGAGTCCCAATTTCCAAAGGCGGCGTGCCTCACGGATGCTCCGGAAAACAGCCGCTACAGGAATGCGTCCTAAGAACCAGCCGGTAGCTATGCCCGTAGAGATCAGTACGACTATGACCGTGAGGCATATCGCCCACATACCCGTGGATAGGAATAACGATCGGACTCCCGTGCCGATCAGCTCCTTTATAATTCCTTGAAATCCTAGGATCAAAAGTACGACCAGCGCTAGCGCGACGGTGACGTGGGTCCCTACCTCGGACAACGCCATACCTTGGATATCCTTACCGCTCGCCCCGTAACATTTGCGTACGGCCATCTCTTTCGTGCGGTTCACGATGGAGGAGATCACGATCAATATATAGTTCATTACGGCGGTGAAGATCAATACGAAGGCGATGAACGAGAGGATCAAGGCCATACGTTTGGCCATATCGTCCTCCATATGTACGTTGAGTAGTTTGTGGAAGGTGAAGGTCAGTTCCACGCCGGCTTTCTTAAGGTCGTTTACGGGGAAATGCTTGTCGATCATCTGTCTCATTCCCGCTTCCAATTGGGCCTCTGTCGTACCCGGCGATACCTTGACGAAACTTTGGTAACGGTCGTTTCCGGTTAACATATGGGTTCCGTCCCACATGAACTTGCTGATGGAGGAAAGGGATACGATAATGTCATAACTCTGTTCGGTGTTGTCCGGTAGTTTCTTGAATACGCCGCCTATCGTGAGGGCTTGTCCCGGTGCGTCGTCAATCTCGAAGCGTTTTCCCATCACGTTACCGCCGATACGTTCGGCGATCTCGTCGGATACGAGCACGTACATGGGTTGGGAGAGAACTTGCTTAGGGTCTCCGATGAGCATGGGGCGGGGCAATACGTCGAAAAGACAACTGTCCGCTAGGATGAAGGTCGCTTTGAGCCGATGCTTGTTGTCGGACATCGTAAAAGGGGAGTTTCCCCGGAAGTACGTATAGCGTGTGGCGGCCTCGATCTCTGGTGTCTCTTGTTTCAAGAGGGGGATTACTCCGGCGGGCGTTTGCCCGTGGTCGCCCACTTCCCCGTTCATGAAAAATTTCTCATATACTCGATAGATCCGGTCTCCGTTCGGATAGAAGTTATCGTAGGTGTTCTCGAAGTGGACTTTAGCGATCAGCACCAAGCCGATGGTCAGTCCTATACCCAAGGAGATAATCTTCATTACATTGTGTTGCCCTCTCTTAAAAAGGGAGCGAATTGCGATCCCGATGTTTTTCATATTGTTATTGTATTATTTTCTGGTAAGATAAAATCAAATACCGTGCCATTGTGTTTATGTGGTTGAAAAACAGAGGGGTGAGTGGCGTACGATTGTTTATGAGTGTCCAATAATTGGACAAGGGTGTCCAAAATCTGGACACCCTTGTTTAATACCTTTTCTCAATAGAGGCTCCGGGGAAATAATGCGTGAGGATTTTCCGGTACGAATATCCTTTGGCTCCCATCACGGCGGCTCCGATCTGGCAAAGCCCTACGCCATGTCCCCATCCGGCTCCTGTCAAGATGAAGCGGGAGGGGATATCAAGGCGGATATCCTTCTTATCGACAACAAAGGCCGAGCTGTATAGATGCGTCTCGGATAATGTCCGGCGTATCTCAAGCTCTTTGCCGATGGTGAACGAACGGCGTACCCCTACGATCTTGAGTTTCGTGATACGTCCGGACGAACCTCTTTCCAACGGTATGAGATCGATGATCGGCCCGAAATCCATACCCGTTTTCCGGTGGATCAAACCCGATAGTTCCTCTTGCGTGTATTCTACTTTCCAACGGTAGAAATCCGAGGTCTCTTGATCGTAGTTGTTTAGCACTTGGCTAAGGATCTCCTTGTCCGTTGTATTACAGAAGGCTTCGGGTGAGGTACGTATCCATTGTTCCGCTTCCCGCTCGTCCGTCAAGTCGGGATAGGAGGGAACCTCGTCATCCCTCAAGGCGGTAAGATAGGAGTGGGGAACCGGTTCCCAGCAATTCTCGAATTTCTCGGTCACGCCTCCGCAGCATTTCGAGAAGCGGGCGTCGCAGATCGTATCGTTATCCATCAATACCTCTCCACGTGTCTCTTTGATCACCTCCCTGACTATCGGGTTCGATGCCCGGGTAATACCTTGGTAACGCTGGCAATGGTCGTCGGCACAGACATCGAACAGATCATGGTCCTCCCGGTCGTACCAGCGGATCAAGGTCTCGTTGTTGCGGTAACAACTTTTATAGGGCGTAACCGATCCGTTCAAGTTGAAATTCTTCTCGACCTGTGCCAAGAGCCAGCTTCGCGAGATCACGGCATGGGCTTTCAGCAACTCTTTGGAAGCGTTGGCGCTCATCTCCGAGGAGATTACGCTGGTAAGGTATTCCTCCACGTCCACTTGGTTGATCGTGACGATACCTTTATCGGTCGCCACGAGGTTCAACGCTCCCTTGAAGCGTTGATCCTCCTGTCGTTGCCAGTGAAAATCCACGCCGATCGTGACCGCCTTCAAGTCGAAAGAGGATTGCGGGCTGGTCGGCTCGAAGAATAGCTCCTGATAAAGCTTCCCATTGTACACGATCTTGCCGTTTACCCAGAGGGCACGTTGCTCGCCTATGGTGAACGTGCCGGTTTCCGTATGTACATACTCCTCGTTAAAAACAAATGAGATTGCTTTGTGGGTCATGATTCCCACATTGATTACAGGTGCTTCCATATCCTTATTCCTTTATTCTATTCTTTTTTTGCGTTCAGGGAATTAAATGTGAGGTAAGCGATCATGACAAGGTACATGACAACCGCCAGTATCTCGGCGGCATTGCTAGATGCCCATTCCTCGTTCATCAAGTTGATTCCGCCGAAACGTAAGGCTGCGCTGACCACGCCCATCAAGGCGCCGCCGGCGATAAAGCCGGAAGCCAGTAACGTACCTTTCTCCAAGCGGGCTGAGTTCAAGCTTTGGTCTTTGCTACGGCTTCCTACGTACCAACTGATCGCTCCACCGATCAAAAGCGGCGTATTCAGGTCCAAAGGGATAAACATACCCAAGGCGAATGCCAACGCCGGTATCTTGCAGAAGTTCAATACGACGGCGAGGACGGCTCCAATTGCGTATAAAGCCCAAGGTGCCCCCGAACCACTCATCAATGGCTCGATAACGGCGGCCATAGCGTTCGCTTGCGGAGCGGCCAATTGTCCGGTCGTGAAACCGTACGTCTGGTTCAATATCAAGATCACGCCTCCTACCGTAGCGGCGGAAACTAGTGTGCCTAAGAATTTCCAAGTCTCTTGCTTGGCGGGTGTGCTCCCCAGCCAATAGCCGATCTTTAAGTCGGTAATGAAACCTCCCGCCATGGAAAGCGCTGTACAAACCACGCCTCCGATAATCAGGGCGGATACCATGCCGGCCGGCCCTTTCAACCCTACGGCGACCAAGATGATGGAGGCGAGGATCAACGTCATGAGCGTCATGCCCGATACCGGGTTCGTCCCTACGATAGCGATAGCGTTTGCCGCTACGGTCGTAAACAGGAAAGCGATCACCCCGACCAGCAATAAGCCGATGGCGGCATGGAACCAATTATGAAGTACGCCGAACTGGAAGAACAGGAAGGTGACGATCAGCGATACGATGATACCGATCGTTATCACCTTCATCGACAAATCCTTTTGCGTACGTATGGTATTACTCTCCACAGCGTCTCCTTTTCCTTTCAACTCGTTCGCCGCCAAGCCTACGGCTCCCTTGATGATTCCCCAAGAGTTGATGATGCCGATCACCCCGGCGGTAGCGATACCTCCGATACCGATGTGGCGGGCGTAGGTGGTGAAGATTTGCTCGGCGCTCATGCTCCCGACGGTCGCCGTGATAGCGTCATTTCCGAACGTAAGCACGTCGGCGCTGAAAATGGCGGACATGGCGGGGATGATTACCAACCATACCAAGAATGAACCGGCGCAGATGATCAAGGAGTATTTTAATCCGATGATGTAACCCAGACCTAGTACGGCAGCGCCCGTATTGACTTTCAATACGATCTTGGCCTTCTCTGCCAGCATCTCACCGGCTCCGACGATACGGGTACTGATCGTCTCGCCCCACCAACCGAAGGTGGCGATGATGAAGTCGTACAAACCACCGATTAATCCGGCGAATATCAAGGGCTTCGCTTGACTTCCGCCTTTCTCGCCGGAGACGAGTACTTGCGTGGTTGCCGTAGCCTCCGGGAAGGGATACTTACCGTGCATGTCGGATACGAAATATTTACGGAACGGGATTAATAGCAAGATCCCGATGATACCTCCTAACAAGGAACTCATGAAAACCTCGAAGAAATTGACCGTGATCTCCGGATATTTGTCTTGCAGGATATAAAGGGCGGGCAAGGTGAAAATGGCCCCCGCCACGATCACGCCGCTACTGGCCCCGATAGACTGGATGATGACGTTCTCTCCCAAGGCGTTCTTCCGCTTGAATCCGCTGGACAACCCTACGGCGATGATAGCGATCGGGATGGCGGCCTCGAATACTTGACCGACCTTCAGGCCCAGATAAGCGGCCGCCGCGCTGAATATCACCGCCATGACCAATCCCCAAAGGACGGACCAAGGCGTAACCTCCGGATAGTGTTTGTTGGGAGACATAAGAGGCTTGTAGCTTTCCCCTTCTTTTAATTCTCGGTAGGCGTTTTCTGGCAGCCCGGTTACCTTTTCTTCATTTTCTGGTTTCACGATATTAAAATGTTAGATTATAAGTTCGTAATAGCTCCACCAAACGGGTGTTGGGTGACAAATTTATGTTTTCTGGCTGAGACATGCAAGGATTCTTTAGAATAGTTAGGGCAACCGTACCCAAATTATCTATATGAATTCTTGCCCAGTAGCGTATGAATTCTTGTTCGCATGCTGTATAATTCTACAAACCACGGCGTGATCTGTACAGACCAAGTCGTGGAATATACAAATCACGTCGTGGTCTGTACATCCCACGGCGATCATTTGGAAATAGATCAAGTAGTAAGTATGTTTGTATATGGCAAAAAGAATGTTTATTACTTGAGGACATGAACAATTATACCTAGAGCAGTTATAGTTGTACATATCAAGCAAGAGATGTGCGACTTGAATGGGATGGGGGAGAAGCCGAGTAAATAATTTGAGGTTTATCGTTAATTCGTAAATTCTTTCTATTTTTGTAGTCAAATACAGAAAGTAGATGAATCAAAGATATCCTTCAGCCTTGTTGGAAAATGCCGTGAATGAATTGGCTTCCTTGCCGGGGGTGGGGAGGAAGACAGCGCTCCGGCTAGCGCTTTATATGTTGCGCCGGGACGTCGGCTATACGGAAAACTTCGCCGCGGCCTTGGTTGCCCTCCGTCGAGACGTGAAGTACTGCAAGGTCTGCCATAATATATGTGATGATGAGGTTTGCTCTATTTGCGCCAACCCCAGCCGTGACCATTCCTTGGTTTGCGTGGTAGAGAATATCAAGGAGGTGATGGCGATAGAGAATACCGGGCAATTCCGTGGCGTATACCATGTGTTGGGCGGGATCATCTCGCCGATGGATGGTATCGGACCGGGAGACTTGCGTATCGACAGTCTGGTGCGACGTGTGGCCGAAGGTGAGGTGAAAGAGATCATCTTGGCGTTGAGCACTACCATGGAAGGCGATACGACTAACTTTTTTATTTACCGGAAGCTATCCGGTTACGATGTGAGGATCAGTGTCATCGCACGTGGCGTATCTATCGGTGATGAGATCGAGTATGCCGACGAGATCACCTTAGGACGATCCATTATCAATCGTACCGAGTTCAATCTCACCTCTTCTAATTCATAAATCATAACTCATAATTAATATCCGGAATGACCTACGAAGAAACCAAGTTGTCCGTTATTATCGTTAACTATAACGTGAAGTATTTTCTGGAGCAATGCCTCTATTCTGTCCGTGCCGCCGTAACGGGGATGGACGCCGAGGTGTTCGTGGTGGATAATAACTCGACGGATGGATCTGTCGAATATCTCCGGCCTAAGTTCCCGGAGGTGGTTTTCATTGAGAATAAAGATAATCCCGGTTTCGCCAAGGCTAATAATCAGGCGATTCGCCAGTGCACCGGGGAATACGTGTTATTGCTGAATCCCGATACCGTGGTGGGAGAGGAGAGCCTCCGCAGCCTGTGCTTCCAGATGGATGAGGATCCGGAGATCGGAGCTATCGGCGTGAAGATGCTGAATGGACACGGGGTATTCTTGCCGGAGAGCAAACGGGCTTTCCCTTCGCCTTGGGTGTCGTTCTGCAAGATATTCGGCCTTTCAAAGCTGTTTCCTAACTCTCCTGCATTCGCACGTTATAGCCTGCCATATCTGGATAAAGAGCAGACGCATAAGGTGGAGGTGCTGGCGGGTGCGTTCATGTTGCTTCGCCATGAGGCGTTGGATAAGGTTGGCTTGTTGGATGAGTCGTTCTTCATGTATGGGGAGGATATCGATTTGTCTTATCGGATCGTGTTGGGAGGCTATAAGAACTTGTACGTGCCGGAACGGATCCTGCATTATAAGGGGGAGAGTACGAAGCATGGTGACTTGAGGTACATAAGGGCTTTTTACGGCGCCATGTTGATTTTCTATAAGAAATATTATCCGGGGTCCGGTTGGTTGATGCGGATACTGATCCGGTTGGCTGTCCTG
>NZ_FR885258.1:13797-25181 GCF_000436315.1 Parabacteroides sp. CAG:2
CTGTCCTGCTGAAAGCTTGCTGGGCGACGATTTCAGCCCCTCTACGCAAGAAGGCTAAAGCGGTTAAGCATCGCCGCCTTTTGATCTTGTGTAGGGAGGATCATTTTGAGGAGGTAAAGGCCGTTTGCCTGAAAGCTATGCCGGATCTGGAATTCGTGAATCTCTGGGATTTGGACGTGGAGCGTGTGATGGATGCTATCTGTCGCAAGAACCAGATGAAAGGCTTTACGGACTACGCTTTCTGCTTCCCCGATGCCCGTTACGAGCAGATGCTCTTGTTTATGGACAAGCTCGTGAACAAGAAAGCGGTTTACCATATATATACGAAGAAGAGTGGTCGGCTTGTTTAAGTAATCCTTGGGTAAATATGTTATTGTCGAATGATAGAGTCCGTTTGAGGGCATTGGAACCAGAGGATCTGGAGTTGTTGTATCGTTGGGAGAATGATCCGGAGTTATGGGAAGTAGGGAATACCTTGGCTCCCTATTCCCGTTATATATTGAAGGAATATATAGCGGGTAGCGACCGGAGTATCTATGAGTCTCGCCAACTTCGCTTCATGATCGAGGATTGCGATACGGGGACTTCCGTGGGGATCGTGGACTTATTCGATTTTGAGCCGCATCCGAACCGGGCGGCTTGCGGTATTATGCTGGATCGTAAGTATCAAGGACGTGGCTTCGCTACGGAAGCGTTAAGACTATTGATGGAATACGCTTATACGTTTTTGAAGCTTCATCAACTTTATGTGCATATTCCCGTGGCGAACGAGCCTAGCAAGAAATTATTTACCCGTCTGGGATTTGTCGAGGCGGGGACGCTTAAGGACTGGATCAGGACACCGGATGGTTATTCCGATGTCTGCATAATGCAGTTAATTTAAATACGGGTCCTTCGGATATTTTGTCCAAGTTTTATAATCATTGCCTAATAATTCTACGGAATCTTTCCAATAGCCCTCCCCATCGGCAGACAGGATATTATCGGTGGTGATATGGCTTACGGCCCACGAGTTCCGTTTGATTTCATGGTTTAATTGCCCTTCGGTCCATCCGGAGTATCCCAAGAAAAACTTCACTTTCCCATCGATTGGGTGCCCGTTGAGGATGTATCGTTTCAATGCGTTGAAATCCCCGTCGAAATATAAATAATCATTGATCTTTAACGCGTCCGGAATGATATTATCCCCTAAGGAATGAATAAAGAACAAACGGTTGGGGCTGACCGGCCCCCCCAGATAAATCGGTATCTCCGGAAATTCGGCAAACTCCTTGAAAAAAGAGTTTACGATAAGATCCGTTTTTTTATTCAAGACAAATCCCATCGATCCGTGTTCCGTATGCTCTATTAATAATACGACGGAACGTTGGAAATAGGCATCTTGTAAAAAAGGCTCGGCAATCAGAATACTTCCTTGAATAGGAAGGACATCGTTATGTGTTATTTTAAATATATTTTTATAAGATGCCATGATCGTGAATGTTAGGTTGTTACTAATTCACCGACAATATAAGGCGTTTTTTAATAAGAAGCAAATGAAAAGCCCGGGATTCAAGTTAATAAACGTGAACCGACCGGGCTTATTGTTAATTTATGCTTGATGATTTTCCTCGAATAATCTCAGTCTTTCGTCCAGCAAATCATATTGGTGATCTTTTATGAAAGAGGTACAAGCCCGTAGTCCTTGTTGGTTACTGCCTGTGGTACTTAATGATATGGCGCTTACTCCGTAATAAACCAGCTCTTCCATCAATTGTCCGCCGGTCATTCCCGGGTAACCGATCGTGAAATAGAAACCGTCGGCTATCGGTTGGTCCAGATCGTGATCATAAACGATTGTGAAACCATGATCCGTAAAAATCTTCTTTAGTTTCTCCGCACGACGTCCGTATTCTTTCACTTGCGAGACAAAGTCGAACGTACCGTCTGCGGCGGCCTTGAACATGGCGGCTAAGGCGAATTGGGCCGAGTGGCTGGTTCCGGAAGATAGGGCGTATAAGACACGGTGGATATATACCGTACCGAACGTACCGCCTCCATAACGCTGAGTCAATCCCGGATAGGAGCGATGGTAAAGTTTATTGGAGATCGCTGTCACGCCGATACGCTGTCCGGCATAGCTGAACGCTTTGGAACCGGATATCTGCATGATATAATTATCGGTATAACGGGCTACGCTCGCTTGGTAAGGAGGCTCGAAAGGACATCCGAGGTCCTTGCGGAAATCCATGGCAAAATAGGCGAGGTCCTCTATGACGATCACGTCGTATTTGTTGGCCATCTCGCCGATGATCTTCAACTCCTCATCGGTGAGGCAGAACCAAGCCGGATTGTTCGGGTTAGAATAGATCATCGCGGCAATATTGCCTTTGGAAAGATGCGCTTCCAAGGCCTCACGCAATCGCTCGCCACGGTATTCGTATACGTCGAACGACTCATATTTATAGCCCATAACGGCTATTTGCTGTTTCTGCACGGGGAATCCAGGGTCGATAAACAAGATGGTGTCTTTTCCCGGCGTACATTGTCCGGCCGTAAGGAAAGAGGCGTATGTGCCCTGCATGGAACCGGTTACGGGTACGCAACACTCTGGGTCTATATCTATATTTATAAACGCCTTGATAAAGCGGGAAGCTTGCTTTTTCACTTCGGGAGTTCCGTTGATGTTCGGGTAGATAGACGCTATACCGTTACGAAGGGCTTCGATCTCAGCGTCTACGCCTACTTGAGCGGCTTTCAAGCCCGGTACGCCCATTTCCATATGGATGAACTCGGTTCCCGTTTCTTGTTCCAATTGCGTGGATATGGCAACTACCTCCCGGATAGTCGCTTTCCCAAAATCGGGAAGTCCAAAGCCATCGATAATCCGTCTGGCTGTCTGATAGTCTACAGGAGTATTTTTCATGCTAGTGTTAATTATATATGGGGGACAAAAGTATGAAATTTATCGATTTGTTCTAATTTTTTCATCCTAAACTATTGCTAATTCAAAAAATCCACCTATCTTTGCACCGCAATTCAACGGAATAGCGATAAAGAATAACATTTTGGTCTGGTAGTTCAGCTGGTTAGAATACATGCCTGTCACGCATGGGGTCGCGGGTTCGAGTCCCGTCCAGACCGCTTTTTATTTCTCCTTCCTCTTTTTAAATTTTCCTTTAATACATATTTTAATACGATATCATCCGGTTCGATGGATTTTGCCTGATGGCATGAGGTTGTTATATTTGGAATGTTTATCTTTGAGACCAATAAAACAGATAGCCTTATGGAGAATCTAATAAAGATCGATACCGTTGATCAATACAACAAGATGTTTGGCTTGGAGACGTTGCACCCCTTGGTGAGCGTGGTAGATTTATCCAAGTCCGAGACATGGCCTACTAATTTCCGGGTTAATTATGGTATATACGGACTTTTCCTGAAAGATACGAAATGCGGGGATATTCGGTATGGGAGGCAATATTATGATTATCAAGAAGGAACCGTAATAGGATTCGCTCCCGGGCAGGTGACGGGTATTGAGCTTAAGGACGGGACCCGGCCTTTGGCGCATGGGTTGCTTTTCCATCCGGACTTGATCCGTGGTACGGCTTTGGGACGGGACATCAAGCGTTATTCTTTCTTCTCCTATGAATCAAACGAGGCGTTGCATCTCTCTGAGGAAGAGAAGGGGATCTTCGTGGATTGCCTGAGGAAAATCCAGATCGAGTTGGAGCACTCCATCGACAAGCATAGCAAACGGCTGATCGCGATGAATATCGAGTTGCTGCTCGATTATTGCCTGCGTTTTTATGACCGTCAGTTTACGACCCGTGCGGAGACGAATAAGGATGTGTTGGTGAGGTTCGAACGATTACTGGATGAATACCTGCAAAGCGATCTGTTAAGACAGGAGGGGCTACCTACTGTACGGTATTTCGCCGAGAAGATTTGTTTGTCCCCGAACTATTTCGGTGATCTGATCAAGAAAGAGACAGGGAAAACTGCCCAAGAAAATATACAAGACCGGATTATTTCCTTAGCGAAAGAATGGATATTAGGGACAAACAAGACCGTCAGCCAAATCGCTTACGACCTAGGATTCCAATACTCCCAGCACTTCAGCCGCATATTCAAGAAGACCGTGGGGTGTACCCCGAATGAATATCGGAAATCCCAGATGTCGTAATCGGTGTTACGGGTTATTGGATGTATTTTATGACCTTGGCGGGAACACCTCCCACGATGGCATTGTCCGGTACATCTTTAGTAACTACCGAGCCGGCTCCGACTATAGCGTTCTCGCCAATGGTTACGCCGGATAGGATCGTTGCGTTCGAGCCTACCCAGACATTCTTTTTCAGAACGATCGGGGCAGGGTAGGTAGTGCTCCGGTCTTCGGGGGCGAAGCCGTGGTTGAGGGTGGCAAAGACCACGTTATGCCCGATCTGGCAACCGTCGTCCAGTGTCACCCCGCCATGATCTTGAAAATGACAGCAAGCGTTGATGAAAACGTTCTTGCCTACCGTGATATTCTTCCCAAAATCCGTATAGAACGGGGGGAATACACGAAAAGACGGATCGACCGGCTTATTAAACAAGCGGGATAACAGCTCACGGATTTCCTCGGGATCGTGATATGAGCCGTTTAACTCGAATGTCATGCGTCTGGCCTCATCGCTCATCTTGTTCATAAACTGATGGATCTCGTCTCCTTTAAGAGGCTTTCTTGTCTCTACATACTTCAAGAATTCGTTTAGTGTCATAATTGCTATTTTAATAAGTTCTACTTCTTGGTTTGTTTATCCCTTTTCGATTGCAACGGCAAAGATCGATGAAATCCGGAGAAACTTTTGTAGATGGATTACAGGTATTATGACCTAAATTACATTCACTGATTCTCCAAAGCCTTATATTTCTCGATTAGTTTCTTGACCGTGACAGCGTCTGAGACCTCTTGCTTATAGGTAGTCGGGTTATAATAGGCCTCGAGGAAACTGTCTGCACCGGACCAGACTGTCTCGATAATTCCTTGGAAATGGCGAGACATTTCCGGATTTGAATGCTGGCGGAAATGGATCATATCATCTACCTGTTGAAGCGCTATCTGAGGTTTACGCCAAGGGCATGTAGCAACGTCGAAGCCTTTCATGGCAAAGTAAACAGCGGTTTGCTCGGCACGCTCATAATGCCAGTCGCAGATAAAAACATCTTTCGGGATCAAGTCGATCGCACGGTAGGTATTGTTCATGCTGGCTTCCCAAGCGCCGATCCCGGTAGTTTTGCCATCGATCAGGCGGTCTCCCCATATCATCAATCGTTTGCCTTGTGAGGCTAAGTGGTTTTGTATTTTAGTGACCTCACCGGCATATAACTCAGCCTTGTCATGTCCGCCGCAACAGACGCAACTATCATGTCCGATATAAAAGACCTCGTCCATTCCGGCATGGAATAATTGAGTTTCGAAAACATCCGTCAACTCGTCTACTAAAGCGAATACGATTTTATGTACTTCCGGATGAAGCGGGCAGTAACTTTTACAATAAAGTCCGTCTGAGTTGGGCCAACCCGTATAGTTCTTGGTATCCACGTGTGGCGTCTCGTCGAACTCCGGATACTCACGTAATAAAGCGTAGGTAGTCTCAGCCCATGATTGATGACCCAAGAGATTGATCTGGGGAGCGATACGTATTCCGTTATCCCGGCAAACCTTTACGATCTTTTTCACATCCTCTCGTGTGAGTGGGGTCGGATCCCTCAGTTCTGGATGGGACTCATAGGCATAATTCCAGTCTACCCGTAGAATCAACAAGTTGAAATGACTGGGAGCCAGTTCCTCTTGGACGAACTTCAAGAATAGATCCAACTTCTGTGCGGATGGAGCGGCGATGGCCAAGCCTCGTACGGGCATGATACTATCTAAACGGTTTGTCTCTGATTGGGCGGAAACTTGGGCTGAACCTATAGCCCATATAAGCAAGAATAGTCCGATAATCTTTTTCATATAGCGATATGTTTTAATGTTTAAATTTTTAATTTGATGTACGCTTTCGAAGATCATCACGCACATCGTGACAGCCCGGAGGATGTCGATGGCTATGTTACGTTGCGTAAAATCTATTGGTTGATCGCTCATAATATATTTAGACTAAAGGTGAATTTAATACAAGACAAATATAATCAATAAGAGACATATCATTACATTTGTGCCTTATAAATATGAATAATAATTAAAAATGATAGACATGATAAGACGATTGATTTATTGGGTTCTCCTGCTTTTTGTTTGTATGGGTGCCCATGCCCAATTCCGGGTGACAGCCCATCAAGAGGGTTGGGACCGGATTCCTCCGCAAGCGCAAAAAGACGGCTTTTGGTTTCAACAATCCGTTTTAGCGAATATGGATGATGATGCCGCTATGGAAGAGGTCATGCTTTTCGGGCGGGATAATGGGCATTACCCTACTTTCGACCTGTTTAAGTTTTATTACGTGATCGTGGATAATTATACGAAAGAGATCCAATATATATCGGATGAGATCTATGTGACAGATAAATATACGCTTACGGTGGAGGATCGCAATAATGACGGGATCTCCGAGTTATATATCGATTATTTCAAGGATGGGAAGTTTACGGTTGATGAGCGAGGATATAATTTGCGAACCACCCGTTGCTACGACCGTATCGAATGGAGCCCCGAGAGTGAAAAATTTAACCCCCAACAACCATGAGAAAGTATATCTATTTTATAGCGCTTATCTGTTGCGCCTTATCAGCCTCAACCTCTTACGCCCAGAAAAAGGTGATAAAAACGATGATGATCGCCGGGCAAGATGGCAGTCATTATTGGCGAGGTGCTTGCGAGGCCATGAAGCAGATCTTAGAGAACAGTGGAATGTTTAAGGTGGATTTCGTCTTTACCCCGGATTTCGGAGGAGATATAAATACCTTTAAGCCCGATTTCGCTAAATATAACTTGGTTGTTGTTAATTACGGAGGTGAAGTCTGGCCCGAGCCTGTCCAAAAAGCTTTCGAGAACTATGTAGCGGATGGTGGTGGGGTCGTGATTATCCATTCCTCCGTGGTACCTATGGCCGGTTGGAAAGCGTACAACGAGATAATCGGCATGGGAGCTTGGGAGGGGCGAAACGAGAAAGACGGTCCTTACCTGTATTGGAAAGAGGGCAAATATGTATACGATTATACACCCGGTTATGCGGGTTATCATGGCTTGCAGCATGAGACGATCCTAGAGCATCGTGCGCCGGAGCACCCTATTTTGAAAGGTCTGCCTATAAGATGGAAACATTTCAAGGACGAGATTTATACCCGCTTGCGTGGTCCGGTACGGAATGTGGAGATATTGGCTACCGCTTATGAGCGTGGACGCCATGAACCGTTGATGTGGACGGTGAAGTGGGGGAAGGGGCGTGTCTTTGTCGATCTGTTGGGGCATTGCGGCAATGACCCGAATATGATTTACTCGATGGAGTGTACGGGTTTTCAGGTAACCTTACTAAGAGGGGCTGAATGGGCAGCCACCGGGGAAGTGACGCAAGAGGCCCCTCGGGATTTCCCATTGGAAGATACCTGTACGCTCCGTCCGGAATTCAAGGCTCCTTTCCATGCGACGAATTAAATGCCTTAATAAGATGGTGTCTTTCGACAGAATAATCAAATTGACAAATTGTAAAGTTAAGTCCCGGAGAATCGATTTTTCCGGGACAAAGTACGGCTCGCTCCTAAATACGCAAGAAAAAATCAGTAATCGTTTGTTAAATAGATAGATGTCAAAAAACAGCCTTTCATTCTAGCGAAATTAGTTCATCGTAATTCATATCTTATGGGTTGTTTGGGCTATCTCATAGGGTTACGATGGGGAAATGATAGGGTTATGATGCCTATTCATGACAGTTCATAACCCTATTCATGACTGCTTTCGATGCCCAACGTGACTATTGGCGTTGCCTAACACGACTAGTTGCGTAGGCTTTCATGACCTATCGTGTATAAAAAGCGGCCTTTTTGAGTAAAAAGCGCCATATATAGCTATCCTCTTTCCTCTACTTGGCAATCTCTCTCAAAAGGTAGTGTTACAAGATACGCTTTATATCTATTAAAAAGACAGGATTAGATCGTATCTTTGTCATTCGTTCATTAAAGTCATTGGTTATGTCAAATCAAGAATATATCAAGATCGAGGGAGCTTATGAGAATAACTTGAAACATATCTCTCTGGATATTCCGAAGAAGCAAATCACTATATTCACCGGGGTCTCGGGTTCCGGGAAATCGTCGTTGGTATTGGATACCATTGCCGCCAGTTCACGTCGGGAGTTGAATGAGACGTTCCCCAGTTTCGTGCAGCAATACCTGCCCAAATATGGCCGTCCGCATGTAGACCGGATCGGGAATCTGCCGGTCGCTATCGTGATAGACCAGCGGAAGCCCGCTCCCAACGCCCGTTCTACGGTGGGGACTTATACGGATATCTATTCTCGCTTACTCGTCATACGAGATATTCCCTAATTCCTTAATCTTCGAATCTCCGACTTGATGCGTGAATAACTCAATCAATTGAGCGGGCGTTAATGTCATCTGAGGCGAGAACTCGGAGGAATCCATATAACTTAATAAGCTACGGTATAATTGGCGGGCTTCCGGGTATTCTTGTTGGGTTTCCAAGTCTGTCATACAGATTAATAACTTGCCCGGGCCGACATTGAATTCTTGGATCATCCCTAATTTATGATTACGCTCCACGTTATCGATCACCTGTACGATTGGCCTGTAATTATCCGGAAGCTGGTCCAGTATCAACGGATGGCTATTCTTTATCATCGTGAACCATTGCCAGTTTGTATGGAAATCCGTCGGGAAATGAGTGAAAGCCGGATGAGAGGGATTCATTAATAATCCGAGGGTACCCGGAGAGACCGGTTTCTTTACCCATTCGCAGATGGACTTAAACATCCGGTAATTCCAGTAATCTGTCTGGAATAACCCGTCTACCGTCACGCTCTTGTAAGTCTTGGCATCCGGGAACCACAATACTTTCGCCCCGTTCGCCAATAAGTTCTCGGCCTGTTTATCCCATTTCTTAATAACATTGATATCCGTAGGGATTTGCACGTTATTATGTTCCGGATAAATCCATAACGGATAATGATTGTGATAATCCGTGCCCTCGATCGCCAGCCGTAAAGTATAGGTCTCAGCCTCTTGAATGGCAGGTAAAGCGATGTTTAATGGACCTACCTCGGCCAACGTGCCTTGATTGATTTGCAACGGTATGTTATTTTGGGCGATTACTTGATCTTGACTATTCGTCAAGGTCCAAGTTAGATGTTTCCCTTTTAAAACGGTAGGTGTATAGTTCGCTACCTTGATGGAGCCTTTGATCGCCTCATTCCCGGAGTAACAGAATTTAGGCAGGAGAGCCAATAATACGACATCATCGCAAGATTCTTTCCATTCCTCGGCGGTTATCAAGCCCTTATTATCCATAAAAGCGTCCAAGATACCGACTAACGCCGTGCCCTGTCCCGGATAATCCTGTAAATCCAATAATTGGAAGCCGGCCATTCCCGGAGTACGGAACGCCATTTCCATCTCGGCCCGGTAAAGTTGCGCCATCCATTTACCGGAAGCCTTGAAGAAATCATCCGCTTGTCCGGCCATACCGGACTCGCCCAGTCGTTTGCGGAATATCTCCAGATTCCAAGGTTTTAGTGCCCCGGTATATTTCTTGATTTCCTCATAATTCGGATAACATTGGAATTGCCCGGTCTCATGTCCGATGATAGGCAATGAACATTGTTCGATAGCGGATTCGAAATTCATGACCGAGTTTGGATAGGTATGGTTGATATAACCGCCATCCTCCGCGTCTGCGAAAGAGAAAGAACCCCGGGTATGGTTGCTGAATACGTTAGCGCCGGGGACTCGACAGGTCGTGAAGTAATCGTCACCCGCCGCAGGGCCGTTGAAGCCTAGATAGTCATTCGATCCAGATGCGTATAAATGCCGTCCGTCTTCGCTACGGAAACGGGCGATCATGTCTACCATCGCGTCTTGATCCCCGGAAAGCTCGTTGCCGATCGCCATCATGACGAAAGAGGCGTGATTCCCGTAAGCCTCCTGTATTTGTAATCCTTCTTTGGTGAGGAAATGGATCAAAGTGGTATCGCCCTTTTCCATCTTTCCCCAGAAAGGTAGTTCCGGTTGGAGGTAAAAACCTTCGATATCGGCCGCCTCGAAACAAGCTTTAGGAGGACACCATGAATGGAAACGGCAATGATTGATACCGTATTCCTTGGCGATGCGGAAATAGCGTCTCCATGCTGCGGTATCCATCGGTACATGGCCTGTAAGCGGAAATACGCAAGCATCGTGTTTTCCACGAAGGAAGGTGGTCAATCCGTTGATGTTGAATTGTGTTCCTTCTGCTTTGAAATCTCTTAATCCGAAAGTAGTACTTTGGCTATCTTGGATATTCTCTCCTTGGATGTTCGCGGTCAAGCGATACAGGGTAGGGGAGAACTCGCTCCATTCCAAGGCGTCATCACCCATCGGTATTTGGAATATGATCTCGTCTTGTTGAACTACGATATTCTTATTGAATTTGATATGGTGCTCTAAGCCTGTGTTGAAAGCCTCCATCTCTATTTGAACGGCGGCTACGATCATTTGCTCGAATGGATTTGAAAGCTTTATTTTTACGTCCACCGTTTTTTGATCCGCATGTGGATATACTTGTATCCGGCGGATATGGAATTGTGGACGGGCTTCCAATTTTAGGTCTCCGATAATACCGTTCCAGTTTGTCTGCGTGGATTCCGTATAAGCGTGTGAATTGTCCAATAATTGGGGCGGAACGCTCAAACCGTTATCGACAAGAATAGTCAAGTGATGCTTCCCAGCCCGGAGATATGCGGACAGATCGTATTCTTGAGGGGTGGAAATATGGTCGGATGAACCGACATATATGCTATCTACCCATATTTGGGTCGGTTTTGTTCGCTCCAAGATTAACCAAATGCTCTTGCCTTCCCAGTTCTCCGGAATCGTGATCTCTTTCTGATACCAAGCCTTACCTTGATAGCGGAAGGGCCTAGACAAATGAGTTGTCTCCTCCTTATCATTGTTAGGGTATCCTTTTTGGTTGGTGTCCGTGGTACCCGGTAATTGAACTTGCTCGGTGACATCTGTTGAATCCAATCGTAATTCCCAGCAACCGGCAAGCGATAATTCCTCTCTACTCTCTTTGGGAGTTTGGCATGCGAATAGCATGAGCATAAGTGGAATACTCCAAAATCTCTTCATGGTAATGTTTTTTACTCTAAATATGGTTTACTTAATTAATAGTGTACAAAGGTAGTATTTTTGGCCTTTTTATT
>NZ_FR885259.1:0-27718 GCF_000436315.1 Parabacteroides sp. CAG:2
TAACTTCGCGGACGACTAGTCTAAACGAACGTTTTAGCTAGTCATTTTTATTAGGGACTGCGCTCAGAGATAGCAGAAAGTAGGTTTTTGGTGTTTGAATATTGTTAATCTCAATTAATTATAACCATTTAATAATAAAGATGGAAAAATGTAGTAAGAAGAGCAAGCAATTGTGTTTAAGCTTGTTCAAACCAAGTGTTATGATGCTTACCACGGGATTCCTATGTATGGCCTCCTTTCAAGGATTGGCGGCTGTGGAACCCTCGCACAACTACGGACCGAATGTTGAATCGGTCATGCAAAATGGTAAGACTGTTACGGTTAAGGTTTCAGATTCAATGGGTGAGTTGATCGGCGCGAACGTGTTGGTCAAGGGAACTACTATCGGTAACGTAACCGACATGAACGGCTCGGTTACGTTGCAAGATGTGCCCGCAAACGCTGTTTTGGAAATCTCTTATATCGGTTACACGACCAAGGAAGTCCCGGTTGGCAGTCAAAGTGTTATAAATGTTACGTTGTCGGAAGATTCCCAGGCTCTTGAAGAGGTCGTGGTCGTAGGTTACGGTACGATGGAGAAGAAGCAAGTGACCAGCTCCGTTACCTCATTGTCTGCCGGCGATATGATGAAGGGTGTGGGTGGTGCCGATATCACCAGCTCTTTGCAAGGTAAGATCAGCGGTTTGATCTTGCAAAATAATGGTAGTGCCAATGGTACGACCACGATCCAGTTGCGTGGTTTGACCTCTATCAACTCTGGTAAGGCTCCATTGATCGTTGTCGATGGTTTCCCGGGAGGTGATATTCGTGCCTTGAACCAAGACGATATCAAATCTATCGATGTGCTGAAAGATGCTTCCGCTGGTGCGATCTATGGTACACGTGCTGCTTCGGGTGTGATCTTGATCACAACGAAGAGTGGTTCTAACACGAATGGTAAAGTAAAATTGAATTATAGTACTGAGCTTTCGAAGAAACAAAACTATGGCCGTCCAGATATGATGACCGCCGATGAGTATCGTAATCGTACGGACGTGAATATCATTGATTACGGGCAGAACGCTGATTGGTGGGACGCTCTTTTGCAGAAGGATAACTTCTCGCAAAAACATCACCTCTCTTTGGAGCTAGGTACCGAGAACGCACAAGTGTACACCTCTTTCTTCTATGAGACCAACGAAGGCATCACGATTAAGGATAACCGTAAGGACTATGGTGGACGCTTGAATGCAAACTTTAAGCTGTTCGATGGTTGGTTAGAGATCCGTCCGATCGTGGATTATCGTCAGACTGCTCGTACTTCCGATGGATCGGATGAGGATAAGAAGGCAAACTTCAAGCAGGCGTTGTATAATAACCCGACTCGTTCCCCATTTGACCCGGAAAGCCCGAGCGGATATAACGTATGGACCGGAGAAACTTTGGACTACAATATCGTAGCGGATCGTATGCTTTCCGACTACGAGGGCTTGGATAAATGGTTTAAGCCTGAGGTGACGATGAAATTGAACATCAAGCCGATTGAAGGTTTGAGCTATTCTCAGACATTGGGTTACGAGAACCGTCAGTGGGAGTTGCACCAGTTCCGTTCTCGCTATCACCGAGAGGAGGTGACAAACAACCGCGGTGGTTGGGCGAAATTGGAATTCTCGAAGACCGAACATCTTACTTCTGAGGGTTACTTCACTTACCTGAAAGAATTTAAGGGAGGTCATAGCTTAAATGCCGTTGCCGGTTACTCTTATTTCGAGAAGAATGGAGAGAATTTCAATGCGGAGAACTATGATTTCGGTGTAGAAGGCCTGAAATATTGGGACTTGGAATCCGGATCTTATTTGACCGACGGTAAGGCAAAGATGGGATCTAAAAAAGATATTACGGAACGTTTGTTCGCTCTTTATGCCCGTGCCAATTATTCATATAATGATAAATATATGGTAACGGCTACGATCCGCCATGAGGGTTCCTCGAAGTTTGCCGCAGAGAACCGTTGGGGTAATTTCTGGGCGTTGTCTGGAGGTTGGCGTGTATCTGGTGAGGAATTCATGAAAGAGTTTGATTGGGTAAATGACTTGAAGATCCGTTTCGGTTATGGTGTGACCGGTAATAACGACTTCGATGCTTCCTATATGGCTAATACGTTAAGTCGCGACCAATATTGGATGCTTCCGAGTGGTAGCTGGGCGTTTGTTTATGGACCGAGCTCTAACGTGAACCCTTATTTGGGATGGGAAGAGAAGAAAGAGTGGAATATCGGTGTGGATTACTCATTCTTTGGCAACCGTATGTATGGTAAGTTCGATTACTATCGTCGTAAGATCGATGGCATGATCTACGAGGTGAATGTTCCACAGCCACCGTATCCAAATGGCAAACAATGGCAGAACATTGGCGAGATGGAGAGTAAAGGATGGGAGTTCGAGGTTGGTGGTGACATCATCCAGAATAAGGACTTCACTTGGACTTCCAGCTTGAATATGAGCCATAACTCAGGTAAGATCCTTACGATGTATGGTAACAATTCACGTATGGATGGTAACGCTATGGATGAACCGGGATGGCCGGGCGATGCCTCTCGTATTGAAGAGGGGGCAGAGATCGGTGCGTTCCATATGTGGAAATTCGCTGGATTCGACGATAAAGGAGACTTCCTTTTGTACAATAAGGATGGTGAGGTTATACCTGCTTCCCAAAAGAGTGTAGACGACAAACAATATATCGGTAATTATCTACCTAAGGTGATGATGGGATGGAACAATACCTTTACCTATAAGAATTTTGACTTGGGTATTAATATGCGTAGTTGGATAGGTTTCGATGTCTTGAATACTTATCCGATGTACTTGGGTATCCAGGGACAGAGTGGTGCCGGCCAGTGGAATCTTTGGAAACCGGCGCTTGACGATCCGAAGTATAAGGACATTCGCGGCGTGAAGCAGCTTTGTGACTACTTCTTGGAGGATGGCTCGTTCTTGAAAATTGATGCGATTACGTTAGGTTATACATTGGCGTTGAGTAAGTATACAAAATGGGCAGAGCGCCTGCGTGTATATGGAACTGTCGGCAATGTAGCGACTATTACAGGATATAGCGGACATAATCCGGAAGTGAATATTACCGGTTGGGAAGGCGGTGTCGATAAGGTTTGGAACTGTGATCCGATAGTTCGCACCTATACGTTAGGTATTCAAGTAACATTCTAAAAAGGTAAGAAGAAAATGAAAATTAGCAAGATAACAAATTGGTTGGTAGCCGGAGCTGCTTGCTTGCTGCTGGGTACCTCTTGTGACGTGGATCCTACGTTCTATTCGCAGGTTGTTCCCGACACGTATTATACGAATGCAGACGCGGTTTGGTCGCGTTTTAATCGTCCTTTTACGCATTGGCGTTGGTGGGTAGCTCATAACGACGCTCGTGTGCGCTTGATGGAAGTGGGAACTGATGCTATGTGTGTGCCTACTCGTGGTAATGACTGGTTTGATGGCGCCGTTTATCAGAACATGCATCATCATCATTTTATGGATGATATGAGCCCGATGAAGGATGGATGGGACTTGACGACGATGGGTGTGGCTCAGTCGTGGAGTGCCTTGGAGGATTTGGAGAATATTGATTTCGTATCGGTGGGTTTGACTGAGGAGGATCGTGTATCAATGATTAATCAGTTGAACGTATTGGCTGCCTCTTTTTATTTGGATGGTTTGGACATGTTTGGTGGTATGCCTCTTTACACATCTACGAAGGAGGATGTGAAGGCTCGTGCTACAGATGTGGAGACTTTCCATTTTATCGACTCCTTGTTGGATGTATCTATGCCGAATCTTCCGTTGAAGGAGACCTTGGGAGCACCCGAGACGAACGTTATCCATCGTGCTGTGGCTGCGGCTTTGAAGGTTCGTTTGTATTTCAACGCTGAATCGTATATCAATAAACCGATGTATGAGGAGGCCGCTAAGATTTGTCAGGATATTATCGATGGAAAGTATGGTCAGTATAAATTGGCCAACCATTTCACCGAGATCTTTGGTTGGGGTAATGAGACTTGCCCGGAGATTATCTGGACAGTACCTTCCGAGAATGCCAAAGGTGAGACGGATGGTGGTTTGACTGCCTTCACTCTTCCCTATAATTTCAAGGATTTCTTAGGGGGCTTGCAGGATGCTAGTGGTAATAATGGGCTTTGCCTATGCCCTAGTCGCGATCCGGAGGGTAACTTGTATAAGTTTAACGTAGGTAATCCATACGAGACATTCAACGACAAGGATATCCGTAAGCAGCAGTATGTATATGAGGGTGGTCGCAAATACCGTGGTATGTTTATCGTTGGTGAGTTGCAAAACCCGGATTTCCCCGAGTATAAATGTCTGGGTGCCCGCGAGTATGCCGGCAAGGTCTTGAATGTCGTAGACCAGATCGCTCATATCAGCCAGGTGGGCAATACGGTAGCCAGTCTTAAGGATCTGACTTCTACGATTGCCGATGCAGAGGAGAACTCAGGCGTGCGTGTTCTTAAATTTAGTCCTCTGCCTAATCAAGATGAGTTCAAGGAACGTTTCAACCCAGATTGTCCTGTAATTCGTCTGACAGAGATCTATTATACTTTGGCGGAATGTAAGATGCGTTTGGGCGATAAGAATGGTGCGGCCGATATCATCAACTCCATCCGTAAGCGTAACTTCGAGGGTGGAAACGACCCGGATCCTGTTACCGCTGCCAATTTGGATAAATACCGTATGCTGAAGGAATGGATGCAAGAGTTCTTGCGCGAGGCCCGTCGTCGTACGGACTTGATCCGTTGGGACGCATATGTGACAGAGGATTGGTGGGATCATAAGGCTACGAACGATGAGAAATACAATCGTTATCCATTGCATCAATTGTCATTGGGTGCGAACCCGTTGTTGGAACAGAACCCGGGATATTAATAAGTTAGACTTAATATAAAAAAGGAGGTATGTTGCAGAGGCATACCTCCTTTTTCTGATATGGCGTGGAAAACGCAGTAGTACTTACTTGACTGGAGAATATATACTTCATCGGGCAAATAAGTATATATTCGTAGACGAAGTAAGTACTACTGCGTTTTCCGGCATATAATTTTGATTGATTTATAACGTGATGAAACAACAATTAATTAGCTTGTTTTTTTGCGGTGTATTATTATTGCAAGGGTGTACCGAAAAGAAAAATGAGGCACAACTAGAGAAGACTCTATCTGTCTATCAAGTAGATTTGAAGTCGGAATCACCCAAAGAAAGTATTGATAGATTTCTGGCCGGTATGGAGATCCGGTTGTTACCTTTGGAGTCGGGAGACAGTATCCTGTTTAAAGGCTCCGCCTCTACCATCCATTTGGCAGATGATGATATATTCCTTTTAGATGCTTCTCAGCGTGTGATTTTCCGTTTCGGCAGGGATGGTAAGTTCAAGAACAAGATCTTTCGGAACGGGCAAGGCCCGGAGGAATATAACGTGCTATTCAATATGGCTTTGTTTGACAATAAGGTTTATGCTTTGGATAATACGAAGATCCAGCTGTATGACTATGAGGGTAATTATCTCAAAACTGTTCCCCTGAAAAATGATGGTCGTCAGGTAGCTGTCGCTAAAGATGGCACGATAGCTGTCGCTTCCAATTATATCCAGCCTTATCAGCTAACCCTATATCGTCCGGATGGTACGATCTCCGAATATTTACCTAGCGATAAGAACTTATTGAAACAGCAAATCTCTCAGTCCACCTATCATTCGTTGAAGAGATATGGCGATCGGATCTTGTTGACAAATTATTTTGATCCATCCATCTATCAGCTGGAAGATACCGTGTCTGCCTTCGCCACGCTTGACTTCAAAGGCATGAATATCCCCTCCAATATGTTTAGTGGTACGGATGAGGAGATCGCCAACCGGTTCCGTGAATACCGCGAGGGAGATAAGGCCATTCTCTCATTCGATCGCTTGACCGTTACGGACGACTGGGTTGTGTTTGCGCCTTCTTTGATCTGGGATCCATGTGTGGTTTATTATAACCGTAAGTCGGATACTTATCTTCTGAATAAGAACTGGGGGCAACCTTACGATTTGTTCTTCGGAGGCTACAGGGCACCGGACGGATATGATGAGAAGAGCCGGGAGTTTTACCAACTGGTCAATGCCGTAGAGCTGAAAGAGGTCGTAGGGGAAATCGCCAAAGCGGCCCCGAATTATCAAGATACCTATCCGTTTTTGAAGGGTGTGGATGTATCCCAAATAGATGATAATACGAATGATTGGATTGTATTCTTTAAGTTACGGTCTTAGAGGATATATAACTTGTATGGGAGAATATGACCGATCTCTGTATTATCTTCAACGATGTGATCTGCTATTAGTTCTTATTCAAAATGGGAGGAATTGCGTTTGATCAAGCGTTTTTTCCTGCCAGTCAAGCGTATTGTCAAGGAAAGTTTTTGAGATCATATGTTCTTATCTTGTTCCGATAAAAAGGAATGTCTATCTTTGTTCATGGTAAGTATATCTAAACGATCATCGTTATGAGTCAGACAATTTATCCTATCGGCATACAGAACTTCGAGAAGATCCGTAAAGACGGTTATCTCTATATTGATAAGACAGCTTTGATTTATCAGTTGGTTAAGACCGGAAGTTACTATTTCTTGAGTCGTCCGCGGCGTTTCGGCAAGAGTCTCTTGCTATCTACGTTGGAGGCCTATTTCCAAGGAAAGAGGGAGCTGTTCGAGGGGTTGGCGATGGAACGGTTGGAGAAAGACTGGGAGGTATATCCGGTCTTGCATCTGGATCTGAATACTCGTTATTATAAAGACACTGCCGCGCTGACTAGTATCTTGAATGAATTCTTGGAGAAATGGGAGGCTCTGTATGGAACGGAGAAACAGGGACGTGCCTTGGAGGAGCGTTTTAGCTATGTGATAGAACAGGCTTACCGCCAGACCGGGCATCGCGTGGTGATATTGATTGACGAGTATGACAAGCCCTTATTGCAGAACCTGCACGATGAGGATATGCAGGATCAGTTGCGGAACATGTTGAAGCCTTTTTACGGCGTGTTGAAGACGATGGATGGAGCCATCCGTTTCGCCTTGCTGACTGGGGTGACGAAGTTTGGAAAGGTAAGCGTGTTTAGCGATTTGAATAACCTCATGGACATATCGATGGACGATCGTTACGTGGAGATATGTGGCATCACGGAGAAAGAGATACATACTTGTCTGGAAGATGAGGTGAGGGAACTGGCCGGAGCGCAAGATATGACCTACGAGGAGACCTGCCTGAGACTCAAAGAATGCTATGATGGATACCATTTCGTGGAGAATTCCATCGGTATGTATAATCCTTTCAGCCTGCTGAATACGTTCGCTCGCCGGAAATTCGGCGATTATTGGTTCGAGACCGGTAGGCCCTCTTACCTTGTTGAATTACTCAAGCATACCCATTACGACCTTTATGAGATGGCGAACACGGAGACCGATGTGGATGTGTTGAACAGTATTGACTCTGCCTCGATAAATCCCGTCCCCGTGATCTACCAGAGTGGCTACTTGACGATCAAGGATTACGATCCTGAATTTGGTATCTACCGGCTAGGTTTCCCGAACCGGGAAGTGGAAGAGGGTTTCGTGAAATATCTCCTTCCATTTTACACGAGTGTTAGTGCGCCCAAGACCCCTTTCGAGATCGGGCAATTCGTACGAGAGATACGCTCCGGTGATTACGATGCGTTCTTCCGCCGCTTGCAAAGCTTCTTCGCTGATACACCCTATGAGGTGATCGCCGGTCAGAAGCCGGAGCGTGATACGGAGTTGCATTACCGGAACGTGCTTTTTATCGTATTTAAGTTGGTTGGACTTTATACGCAGGTGGAATATCATACCTCACAAGGGCGTATTGATCTCGTTTTAAAGACCGATCGCTATATCTACGTGATGGAATTCAAGCTGAACGGCACCGCCGAGGAGGCGTTGCGCCAGATTGAGGAGAGACAGTATGCGCTTCCCTTTGCGAGTGATCCGCGGCAAGTTTTTAAGATCGGCGTGAACTTCTCCTCTGTGACCCGTAACATCGAGCGATGGTTGGTGGAATAATAATCTATTAAGTATATGAACTGGAAACAAACGCTTTTCTGGTCTTTTTCGGCAGCTGCTATTTTTTATTATTTCCTGCTTTTTGGCGTGTTTGTGTTTGTCGGTCAGGAGGAGATGCAATTGTTTATACCTGAGTGGTGGTATATCCGGGAGTTCCTTTTTCAGCCGGGAGGATTTTGCGCTGTCGCCGGGCAATGGATCATTCAATACTACCGGCAGCCTATGTCGGCGGTGGTTTTCCATACGGTTTTACTCGTTGGTTGCGGATTTATGGTCTATAGGATCTTGCGTTGTTTTTCTGACAAGACCTACCTGCTGTTCCTTTCTTTATTGCCGGTCCTGTATCTGGTTAAGATGAGTATTCATGGGGAGTATTTGGTGGACGGGACGGTTGGCGTGGTTTTGATGCTTTTAGCTTTGTCGGTCTCGCTAAAGGTGCGGAGGGCGGGTTCTATTGCCGGATACGGAATTGCCTCTACACTTTTTTTATGTGGGCTGACCGGGCTTCTATCTGTCTGTTACGCTTTCTTATATACGCTGTTAGCCTTACTCCGCTACAAAACGTCGCGGCAAAGATTGGCCGCCTCTGCCTGCTTGATCCCAGCGCTTTTTATATATTTGTTTAGCGGATGGTTAGAGATTCCTGTACCTTTGTCTGATGGATGGATGCCGGAAGCCTATCTGGAGATACAGCGATTACCTCATTATTATATGTATCGTGTATGGACTTTCTTTACCCTTTCGATTGTCGGTGTTGCTTTATTCGCTCGCTTTGTTCCGGTGATTGGCGAGAAGAGTAAATGGATGGATCGGGTAGCCCTTGTTGTTTGTCTGATCACGGTGCTGGTATCCATACGGTTTTGCCTGCCGGAACCTTGGCATGCGCAACGCATGATGCTTGACGAGCTCTCTTTCTTAGCCCGGGAGAGGCAATGGGACGCTATTATTGATAAGTACCGGGGAAAGCAGATCTATAATTATGTTAGCTTAAACTATTTGAATATGTCGTTGGCCCATAAGGGAGAATTGGCCGACCGGATGTTTACTTTCGATCAGAAAGGAACGAAAAGCTTATGTGCCGATTGGAATCAGACCTTTTACATGGATCGTTTATTGAGCGATGTTCATTTTCTTGTTGGCGATGTCTCTTTGTCTGAAAGTTTTGCGATGGACGGATTTACGCAAGCCAAACGTAAAGGGAGTGCCCGCATGTTGCAACGTTTCGTGCAAGTTTGTCTGATTAGGGGTGAGGTGGCGCTGGCCAAGAAATATTTGGACTTGCTTGCCGCTATGCCATTCTATAAAGATTGGGCTTGCCGTTATGCTACCTATCTGGTACATCCGGAATTAATGGATAAAGATCCGGAGTTGAGTGACAAATATATGCCTGTTGAGAAAAGGGATCGACTGAGTTTGTCCGTACCTGTCGATTCCTTATGGAGTGGATACAATCTTCCGGATCATCGGATCAGTTGGGAATACCGGGGATGTTATTATTTGTTGGGTAAGAAGCTGGATGCATTTGGCCGATTCTTGGAAGAAACACCTTTCATGAAGGGGGAACCGATACCCCGGCATTTCCAAGAAGCCGGATTGTTGTTGGCGGACAAAGACAGTATATCGCTTTCCTCCTATTCCATACAGCCGGAGATCGTAGACCGATACCGGGAATTCAAGCAGGTTTTGGGACGATCTGCCAACCAAGTGGATGTGTCCTCGATATATCGACAATTTGGAGATACCTATTGGTATTATTTCTATTTCAAGATCTTTAAAGGAGAAGAACAATGAAGCGATTATCTATCTGTTGGATTATAGGTTGTCTTTTGGAACTTGTAGCTTGTAGGCCGGAAGTTCCTACGCAAGCGGAACAAGGAGAAACTGACGTGTTTCCGGATTACAGGGAAGTTACTGTACCGGTCAATATGGCCCCTCCCAATTTCAAGTTGGTTGATCAACAGCTACAGGGGATAATTCGGTTGAAAACTATGAATGGGGAGTTGATAATCGCAGCCGATCATGGTGTTTTCAACCTGCCGGAAACGGATTGGAAGGTCTTATCGCAGGACGCACAAGGAAAACAAATAGATGTGACGGTTTATTTTCGAGAACCTCAAAGTGATTGGAAACAAATGAGTTTCCCTATCTATGTGTCAAGAGATTCCGTTGACGCTTATTTGGTGTATCGCCGTATTTTTCCCGGATATCGGATGTGGAACGAGATGGGGATTTATCAACGATGTGTTGAAAACTATGTTGAAAAGTCTATTCTTGATAACCAATCGACAAATAATAGTTGTATGAACTGCCATGCCTTTTGTGAGCGACAAGGGGAACAAATGCTTTTTCATCAGCGGGGTTCTCATAATGGGACTTACTTGATTGATCATCGGCAGGTAAAGAAGATTGCGTTGGAACGGGACGGTAAGCCGGCTTCGTTCGTTTATCCGTATTGGCATCCATCCGGCCGGTATGTTGCTTTTTCTACCAATGAGACCCACCAGGACTTCCATCTTTCCGATGAGAATCGGATTGAGGTATATGACGTGGAATCGGACGTGCTGATCTATGACACGGAGAAGGAGAGGGTATTCAGTTCGCCATTATTGGCTTCTATGGCGTGTTATGAGACTTTTCCCACTTTTACTCCGGATGGCAACTATCTGCTGTTCTGTTCGGCGGATTCTGTCTGTATGCCAGAAAATTATCGGGATGTCCGGTATAACCTGTTACGAGTCGCTTTTGATCCGAAAGACGGTTCGATTGGAACCCAAGTGGATACCTTATATAATGCGAGAGAAGCGGGCCGGAGTGTTAAGTTCCCGAGAGTCTCCCCGGATGGGAAGCGGCTACTTTATACGGTGTCCGATTATGGCAATTTCTCTATTTGGCATAAGGATGCGGATTTGCATATGCTGGATCTGTCTACCGGGGCAATCGATTCTTTGCCGGAAGTGAATAGCCCGGATGTAGAGAGCTATCATTCTTGGAGCGGCAATAGTCGTTGGTTTGTCTTTTCCAGCCGGCGGGGCGATGGGCTTTTCACACGTCCGTATTTGGTGCATGTGGATGAGCGGGGGCAGTGCGGCAAGCCCTTCTTGTTACCGCAAGCGTCTCCGGATTATTATGAGCGTTCCCTGTTCTCTTTTAATGTCCCGGAATTTATACGGACTCCGGTTCTAATCTCGAAGGAAAGGCTGGTCGAGGCCTCGGGAAAAGAAGAGGTCACGACCATTAAACGTATCGAGGGCATCTAATTTTTCGCTTCTTTGTGCCGAAGGTATTTATAAAAGTCGTACTTTTGCGCTAAAATCAAAACGATGCGAAAAGTTCATTTGATCTCCGTAACCGAACCTTTGGTTTTAGATCTAGCCCTAGCACTTCGAGAAAAAGGATATGAGGTAAGCGCTTCCGGTTGTGGTCTGACTGAAGAGATGATAGGAAGACTTCATAACGCAGGCTGTACCTGTTATGGGGATGGGTGGTTTCCGGAGAAATTAATAAAAGATATTCACTCGGTGGTTTTGGGTGCTAAAGTAAAGCAAGATAACCCGGAATTATTGCGTGCGAAGGAATTGGGGATGTTAATCCAATCCATTCCGGAATTTATATTTCAACGGACTCGGTCGAAAACTCGGGTTGTTGTGGCGGGTAGTCGTGGAAAGAAGACAATTATTTCCATGATGGTCTGTGCGTTGCGCCGGCAAAAGTTGGCGTTCGACTATGCGTTGACTAGCAAGGTGGACTCGCTTCCGAATCGGATACATTTGAGTTATGAGGCACGTATCGCTTTGATCGAAGGAGATGAGCATATCACCTCTGCCTTGGACAAGCGTTTCCAATTGGAATTCTATCGTCCGCATATCGCCATCCTGACGAATTTATCTTGGTCTACCGAGACGGATCATGCGACTCCGGAGGCCTATTTATCCACTTATCAATCTTTCTCCGTTTCTATTGAGCGGGAAGGGAAATTGATTTATTTTGGAGGTGATGATACTGTCAGTCAGTTGGCAGGGGACGTCCGGAGCGATATCACCGCTATCCCTTTTGAGGAACATCCGGTCGTGGAGAAAGACGGGCAGACTTTTCTGCATACTCGCTACGGAGACTATCCGGTGCGGATTCCCAATCGCTATTTCTTGATCAATCTGAATGCGGCACGTTTGGCTTGCCGGCAGTTAGGCGTTAAAGACGCGGATTTTTATCAAGCGTTATCGGAATATAGTTTATCTTTGCCGATATGATAATAGCTAGACAAAAAAGAAAAGAGAATATCGCTGAATATCTGCTTTATATGTGGCAGGTTGAGGACTTGATCCGGGCGAATAAGTTCGATATGGATTCGATCAACCGCACGGTGATCGCCCATTACGACCAGCCCGAGGAGGTGAAGAAGGAAATCGCTCAATGGTATGAGGAATTGATCGAGATGATGCGTAGCGAAGGGGTGATGGAGAAAGGTCACATCCAATTGAACAAGAATGTGATTATTACTTTGACCGATTTGCATCTTCGTCTTTTGAAATCTCCGAAAGAGATGGTTTATAGCGCAGCTTATTATAAGACGCTTCCTTATATCGTACAGCTCCGGGCTAAATCGGGTGGAGAGGATCTGCCGGAGCTAGAAACTTGTTTCGCCGCCGTATATGGCTATCTGCTTTTGCGTATGCAAGGGAAAGAGGTGAGTGCGGAGACGTTAGAGGGTATTAAACAAATCAGTTCCTTCTTGGCGTTGCTCGCCGAGAAATATCGGGAAGATATGAAAGGGGAACTTAAACTAGAGGATTAATAATAGATATAGACATGAAGACAGTTTTGGTAACCGGAGCGAACGGTCAATTGGGAAATTCTATCCACGCTCGTATCAGCCAGTATCCCGGCTATAATTTTCTTTTTACGGATATAGATACGTTGGATATTTGCGACAAGGAGGCCGTCCGGAAATATGTCTTGGAAAATGATGTTCAATATGTCATGAATTGCGCCGCTTATACGGCGGTGGATAAAGCGGAGGAGCATGAGGATCTGTGTATGCGCATCAACCGGGATGCGGTACGGAACTTAGGTGAGGCCGCTCATGCCGTGGGTGCGAAGGTGATTCATGTATCTACCGATTATGTGTTCGATGGAACGAGTTGCCGTCCTTATCTGGAAAGCGATGCGACTTGTCCTGTTTCCGTATATGGACGTACGAAACTGGCGGGAGAGCAGGCCTTGATGGAGGTGTGTCCGGATTCCGTGATTATCCGTACGGCTTGGTTGTATTCCGAGTATGGAAACAATTTTATGAAGACGGTATTGCGTTTGGGAAAGGAGCGGGATGAGTTGCGTTTCATATTCGACCAAGTGGGTACGCCTACTTATGCCGGAGATTTAGCGGTCGCTATGCTTGCCGTGCTGGAACGTGCCGAGGCGGGTAAATTTATACCGGGTATCTATCATTTCTCGGACGAGGGGGTGTGTAGCTGGTATGATTTTACGGTAAAGATCTTGCAAATAGCAGGTATGAATAACCGGGTGATACCCATAGAGACCAAGGATTATCCGACACCGGCCAGCCGGCCGCATTATAGCGTATTGAATAAAGGTAAGATAAAAAGCACGTACGGACTGACGATTCCCCATTGGGAGACTAGCTTGGCCTACTGCATGAATAACAAAGTGTAACTGATAACAATATATACATATAAAATAGAATGAGCCAGTATTCAGAAGAGATTGAAAGAAGAAGAACGTTTGCCATAATCAGCCACCCGGATGCCGGTAAGACTACGCTTACCGAGAAATTATTGTTATTTGGTGGCGCTATCCATGTAGCGGGAGCGGTGAAGTCTAATAAAATCAAGAAGACTGCCACGTCCGACTGGATGGAGATTGAGAAGCAACGCGGTATCTCCGTAGCTACCTCCGTAATGGCTTTTGATTATTCCGATCATAAGATTAATATCTTGGATACACCGGGCCACCAAGATTTCGCCGAGGATACGTTCCGTACCTTGACGGCGGTGGATAGCGTTATTATCGTGATCGATATCGCTAAGGGAGTAGAGGCGCAGACTCGTAAGTTGATGGAGGTTTGCCGTATGCGTAAGACTCCGGTGATCGTTTTTGTCAACAAGATGGACCGTGATGGTAAAGATCCTTTTGATTTGCTGGATGAGATAGAAGAAGAATTACAGATAAAGGTACGCCCATTGAGTTGGCCGATCGATATGGGACAACGTTTCCGGGGCGTATACAATATTTTCGAGCAGAAACTGAACCTATATACCCCGAGTAAGCAATATGTGACGGAGAATGTGGAATTCAAGGATATCACGAGTCCGGATCTCGAGACTTATATTGATCCTACGCAAGCCGCAAAGCTTCGTGAGGATATAGAGTTGATAGAGGGGGTTTATCCCGAATTTGATGTGAATACGTATTTGGATGGGGATATCGCTCCGGTATTCTTTGGCTCCGCTCTGAATAACTTCGGTGTGAAAGAGCTATTGGATTGCTTTATTCGTATCGCTCCCTCGCCACGTCCGATCCATGCGGTAGAGCGTGTGGTAGACCCGAATGAGGATAGTTTCACCGGCTTTATTTTCAAGATCCATGCGAATATGGACCCGAACCATCGCAGTTGTATCGCTTTTGTGAAGATTTGTTCCGGTCGTTTTGAGCGTAACGCGAACTATAAGCATGTACGCTTCGGTAAGATGATGCGTTTCAGTAGCCCGACGGCTTTCATGGCTCAGAAGAAAGAAGTGGTGGATGAGGCGTTTGCGGGTGATATTATCGGTTTGCCGGATACCGGGAACTTTAAGATCGGGGATACGTTGACTTCCGGAGAGGAATTGCATTTCAAGGGATTGCCGAGCTTCTCGCCCGAGATGTTCAAATATATAGAGAACGCCGATCCGATGAAGGCAAAGCAATTGAACAAAGGTATCGAGCAATTGATGGACGAGGGTGTCGCCCAGTTGTTTACCAATCAATTCAATGGCCGGAAGATTATCGGTACGGTGGGACAATTGCAGTTTGAGGTTATTCAATACCGCCTGTTGCATGAGTATGCCGCTCAATGTAAATGGGAGCCGATCAGCCTATATAAGGCTTGTTGGATCGAGAGTGATAACCAACAGGCATTGGAGAACTTCAAGAAACGTAAGGCACAATATATGGCGTTGGATAAGGAAGGCCGTGATGTTTACTTAGCGGATTCCGGCTATGTCTTGATGATGGCCCAACAGGATTTCCCGGATATCAAGTTCCATTTTACATCAGAGTTCTAATATGAAAAGTCGATTCTCCATCCTTTGCTTACTTGTTAATATCTTGTTGATAAGTTGTGAACAGGCTCCCCAATACTATGAGGTATCCGGAAGGCTTCATACACCTTATCATATTAAGTTTGAGTATACTAAACCATTGGATAAGGAGATTGACGAGCAGTTGAAATATTTCTACCACCTGTTTAATGCTTTTGATTCTACTTCGGTAATCAGTCAGGTAAACCAGAACCGTGACATACGGGTAGATACGCTCTTCCAAAAAGTCTTTAAGAAGGCGCTTGAAGTGTCTACTGAGACAAATGGGGCCTACGACGTGACTTGCGCCCCGTTGATCAACCTTTGGGGGTTTGGCTTCAGCCGGAAGGATAGCGTAACCCCTGCCCATATCGACAGTGTCCGTCAGTTTATCGGTTTTCAGAAAGTTCGTTTAGAAGGGGATCGCATCGTGAAGGACGATCCTCGCTTGATGATGAACTTTTCTTCTTTGGCGGATGGAACGGTTTGCGATATGATAGCTCAGATGCTGGAGAAGAAAGGGGTCCGTAATTATTTGGTGGAGTTTGGTGGCGAGATGCGTGTGAAAGGTGTGAATCCCTCGGGCATGGATTGGCGCTTAGGGATCACGAAGCCTACGGATGACGCTGCCGGCATGAATCAAGAACTCGAGCAGATCGTTAGCTTCCCTAAACCGTTAGGAATGGCTACATCAGGTAATTACCGTAATTTTTATATAAAGGATGGACGTAAATACGCCCATACGATCGACCCTCGTGAAGGTTGCCCTGTACAGCGGGATATCCTTAGCGCTACGATCGTCGCTCCGGATGCCATGACCGCTGATGCGTATGCTACCGCATTTATGGTCTTAGGCTCGGAGGAGGCTAAATCCTTATGCGCTAAAGTGCCCGGCCTTGACTATTTTATTATTTGTTCCGATTCGATAGGAGACGGGTATCATCCGGAATACTCTGAGGGCTTTCGCCGATATCTGGTGACTGCCGATAAGTAATCGATTTATTTATAAGCTGTTAAGATGTTGTTCTTAGAATAGGCATTGTAAGATCTTTATGATGCCCATTCTAAGGAGCTTATAATGCCCATCGTAAGCATGCTATAATGGGCATTGTAAGAAAGGTCTGTTTATAGGATGGATTTGATCTCTTCCAGAGAGCGGACTGTATGGGTCGGGTTGAATCCATCGGCAGGTAATCCTTCCGGATTCAACCATATCTGGTCGATCTTGGATTGGTAAGCCCCAATGATATCAGCTTCCCAGCTATCCCCGATCATTAAGCTCTCGGACCGGCGTGAGTTCGTGTTCTTTAAGGCGAAGTCGAAAATACCTTTATGGGGTTTTTGTATATTAGCGTCCTCGGACAGGATCATCCGTTCGAAATAAGGAGCCAAGCCTGCGTTGCTAAGTTTCTTGAATTGTACCTCACGGAATCCATTGGATAAAATAAATAACCGATAGGAAGGGCGGAGATATTCCAGTAATTCAATGGCTCCGGGCACTAATCGGGTTTTGGTGGTCGTGCGTTGCAAGAAATCATTATTTACCGATAAGACGGTTTTCTTATCTTCTATTCCTAGCGGACGAAGTACGTAGAGAAATCGATCCAAGATTAAGGTTTGCCGGTCTATTTCCCCCGAACGGTACTTGGCCCATAAGTCTAGATTATGAGGCATATAAATATCGAAGAAAGCCTCGAAGGAGGCATAATACCGATTAAAGTGGTAATCG
The DNA here is from genome assembly GCF_000436315.1 of Parabacteroides sp. CAG:2. NCBI lineage: Bacteria > Pseudomonadati > Bacteroidota > Bacteroidia > Bacteroidales > Tannerellaceae > Parabacteroides > Parabacteroides sp. CAG:2. The sequence goes on from NZ_FR885259.1 coordinate 17,127, forward strand.
GTATATAGCTCTTCAAGGCATTCTTTATTGTTATGGTACGTATCCCAAAGGGTATCGTCCAAATCGATAAATATACTTTTATAAATCATTATCCAACTTCGATCACTAAATACTTGCCTAGGCTCCAGAAAGCCTTCTCGTCATTTATTTTCAAGGTCAAGTTTCCGTCTTCATCCTCTACGAACTCATAAGATCCTTCCGGATGATTGGATTTTAGTTTAGCCTTGCTTGCGAACAAAGGAATTTCTTTTACCTCACGGATATCGATAGAGATGAAATAATCCTTGTTGAAACCACTCTGCAATACTTTAGATTTAGAGAACAGGCCACCACCGGATAAGATCTTCTGTTCCTTCAATTCCTTGGAAGTACCGAAACAGTAGTAAGCCGTATGAAGGGCTTTATCTTGAGCGTTCAATTTCTCGGATTGAGCGGCTGCGGTAGTAGCCAGACTTTCCACATCCTCATTCAAGGAACTTACCATCTCGTCCAATTCTTGGATACGTACGTTCTTCTTTGCCAAATCCTCTTGCAAAGCGACAATCATCGTTGCCTTTTGATCCAGCTCGGAGGAAAGACGATCGATCGTCTTTCGTAATGCGGAAGATTGAATACCGCTTTTCTTCAATTTCTCCTCCAACTGGCTGATTTGCTCCTTGTTCTTCTTCAAGGTCTCGCTGATCAATTGCATGTTCTGCTTGATTTGATCTCTGCGTGACTGATTTAGCTCACCGCCGGTTTGTTGTTGGATTGTCAAATAATTCTCGGCATCACGTATAGATTGAAAATCAGATTCAATATCATTTAGGGTGGAGAGCATATCATTAAGCTCATCCGTGTTCTTCGTATTCTCGATACGTAGAGAATCGTTCTCAGCCTTTAGTTTCTTGTAATCCGCTGAATTTTGGCCACAAGAGGCCAGCATGGCTGTGCAGACACATACTAATAATACTTTCTTCATGTTCTTTTTGCTTGTTAAGTTAAACATCTTTTTCTGTCTCTTTGTCCTTTTTATCTTTTAAGCCTGCTAATACAATAACAATCTCACCCCTTGGTTCGTTCACGGTAAAATGCTGAATTACTTCTTCTAAGGAGCCTCGTACGGTTTCCTCGTGTAATTTGGAGATTTCCCGGGATACTGATACTTGGCGGTCCGTACCGAAAAACTCGGCGAATTGCGTCAAGGTCTTGAGCAGACGGAAAGGTGATTCATAAAAAATAATAGTCCGGTATTCCAAAGCCAATTCTTTTAGCCGGGTCTGCCTTCCTTTCTTTTGAGGGAGAAACCCCTCGAAACAGAACTTCTCATTGGGTAATCCGGACGCTACCAAGGCGGGCACGAAAGCCGTAGCTCCGGGCAGGCACTCTACGTCTACCCCTTGGCGAACACATTCCCTCACCAACATGAATCCCGGATCGGAGATGGCCGGCGTACCGGCATCGGAAACAAGGGCGATATTTTCGCCTCCCTTGATACGGGCCGCGATTTGCTCCACCGTCTTATGTTCATTGAACTTGTGGTGGGACTGCATCTTGTTCTGTATCTCGAAATGTTTCAGCAAGATGCCGGTCGTACGGGTATCCTCCGCTAAAATAAGATCAGCTTCTTTTAGCACATGGATCGCCCGGAATGTCATATCCTCCAAGTTACCGACAGGGGTTGGGACTACAGTCAATTTTGCCATATCGTATATTTATGAGAAGCGTTTTTCCAATAGCTTGATGAAATCGGCTACGGAAGCGTCTTCTATATTCCAGTTCAACACCTTGTTCAGATAAGTGACCGACTCCTCGTACGAGCTAAGATCGTTCAGGTCTGCGATCGCCTTATTCATTTTCTCCTCATTTCCTCCGAATAATTCCCTTCTGAAGCGGAAACGATCATTTAAACTGAATGCCTTACGGAAATCAGAAAGATTCTTTTTCTCCAATATATCATTCAGTGAAATACTGGATTTATCCGCTAATATAGTTTTATGTGGAATCTCTATCTCTTTCAAGGGGATTGTCTCTTGTACGATCTTTTCTTCTGGGATCTCTTTTTCGACAATTGGTTCTACTACGATAGGTTCCTCAACGACCGGTTCTTGTACCTGTACGACCTCGATCGTAGGGGATACTTCCGGAGCCGGTTGCACCTCCGGCATCTGTAAAGGTTTACTTACGGGAATAGAATCGATAAGTCGTTGGTGTTCCTCCATTTGTTTACGCAAAGCCTCTAACTGAAACTCCTCCAGCGTATGAAGCTCCTTCAATACCTTGTGGGTCAACTGGAAGGTCTGGTTGAAGAAAGAGGCGGGATAAATTTCCGCGTCCCTCATTCCGGCTACCAACTTCTCCAGCTCCCTGATATCGATCAATAGATAATCTATTTTTTCCTTGTTTGCCATTTCTATATGTTTTTCAGATGCTATAAATCATCCGGACATACGTATGTTTTGCAACAAAAATAAGTATTTCTTGTCAATGTTGCCAGTTTCGATCTTAAAATATTGTAAATCATTCGACGAACTCGTCCGGTAAATTCACCAGATATAGGTGATGGGTCGCCCGGGTAAAAGCCGTGTAGAGCCACCGATAGAAATCCTCACCAAGCATTTCCTCCGTGATGTAACCGATATCGAGAAAGACGTTCATCCATTGGCCGCCTTGGGCTTTATGGCAGGTTACCGCATAAGCGTATTTTACTTGGACGACGTTGTAATGAGGATCTACCTTCATCTTTTTCATTTTTCCCGCCTTGGTAGGAATGTCCTCGTAATCTTCCAATATGGTGTAAAAGAGCTTGTCGTTTAGCTCCTTAGGGAGGGCGGGGGAGTCGGTCTGTAAAGTATCCAATAGGATTTTCAAATCGATTTCCAGATCATAATCTTGAAAACGAGCCGTGATGTCGGCAAAGCGGAAGCCATACATCTCCGTGACACGGCGTACCCGCATGACTTGAATGATCTCTCCGTTCGCTATAAAGTCCATCTCCTTGCAATTCGCTGTCCAATAATAATTGTTCTTCGCTACCATTAAACGATCGCCGGACGATAGCTCTTCTTCCCTGTATAGGATACGGTTACGTATGCCGTTATTATAAATCGTGGCTCGTTTATTCGAGCGGGAGATAATCATTGTCTCTTCCATCCCGTTGCGGCTATAGGCGGAAGATATTTCCTCAATTAGCTCATCTCCATTGACTTTCGTGAAATCGGAGAAGCCTTTTAATTGTAATTTCGGAAAGATCTCGACCGTGTGGTTTCGTAGTGCGTCTCGTAGCCGGGTAGCGTTGAACAGGATTCCCGAGTCTTCGCTTTGGCGTACGACTTGAGTTAACGCTATCTCCCAAACCTGTAGGTTGTAACCCCGTAATATCTCAGGATTCAAGGCGGGACTCTCCGTTTGCATTACTGGAGGAAGCTGTGCGACATCTCCCATTAGGATAAGACGGCAGTTTTCCCCGGAATAGACATACTGGATTAAATCGTCCAACAGGCGTCCGGAACCAAAAACAAATGAATCCAATCCCTCGTTGGCGATCATAGAAGCCTCGTCGACGATAAAAAGTGTATCTTTATGTAAATTATCTGCCGGCATGAAGCCCGTCGGCTCATTGGAAAACGCCCGTTGGCGATATATTTTTTTATGAATTGTATACGCTTTTTGGCCAGCGTAGCCCGAGAAAACTTTGGCTGCTCGTCCGGTTGGAGCCAACAAAAACGTTTTTTGCTTTAGTTCGTTAAGCGTTTTCACCAAAGCCCCGACCAGAGAGGTTTTTCCGGTTCCTGCGTAGCCTTTCATCAGTAGAAGGCTGTCCGGTTCCTCAGACAAGAGAAATTCGGTAAGCGTATGAAGCGCTAAAAACTGATCATCCGTCGGTTTATAGGGGAAATTTCGTTCGATTTGCTGGCTTATGTAACTATTTATCATTTTGATCGCAATAATTTTCGCGATAAAGGTAGTGTATTAAATATTCTTTTTTAAATTTGCCGAACGAAATAAATTCAAAAAACAATACAAACCATGAAAGTTACATTAAAGATTTTATTAGCTGCCGCAGTTGTACTGCTAGTTTACATGTGCTACAAGAGCGTCACTGGTCCGATTGAGTATGATGATCAGAAGACTATTCGTGACAATGCGATCATCGCCCGTTTGATTGAAATCCGTAAGGCTCAGATCGAATACAAGAACATGTATAAGACTCATGCCGGAAGTTTCGACGATTTGGAGAAATTCTTGAATACGGATAAGTTGCCGTTCTTGATCAAGGAAGGTGTATTGACGGATGAGCAGTTGGAGAAAGGTATGACAGAAGCAGAGGCTGTTAAGAAAGGTTTAATCAGACGTGATACCATGTGGGTATTGGCGAAAGATACTTTGCTGGGTAAGAACTATGATGTAGCGGCTATGCGTTATGTTCCGGCCGTTCCGGGTGAAAAGATTACTTTCAAGATGGATACGGCTACGTTGAAATCTGGTTCGGGTTATGAGATCAAAGTATTCGCTTGTGAGGTTCCTTACAAAGAATATTTGCGTGACATGGATGCTCAGTTGACTTATAACTTGATCGACAAGGCAGAGAAACAAGGTAAGTTCCCGGGATTGCGTGTAGGTTCTTTGGAAGAAATTAATAACAACGCAGGTAACTGGGAATAATCAGCGGCTCATATGACTATCAGCATTCCTGATACGTTAACTACTGATAATTCGGAAAAGTATATAGTGTCCATCCGGCTTCGGTCGGGTGGACTTTCTTTTTCCGGGTATGATCCCTCGGCTGGAGGAAGTTTCTTTTATCGGGAAACGGAATTCGATCGGGCGGTCTCTTTCATTTCTTCCCTTAAGGAGTTTTTCTTCGCTCATGAGTTTCTTACGTGGACTTATAAACGGATTAACGTGATCTGTGTATCTCCGGAATATAGCTTGGTCCCTGATAATTATTGGGGGGACGGTAAGGAAGGGCGTTTATTGGATTTCAGCTTTTCTACACTGGAATTGCATTGCTTAACCGATACTTTAAAGGAACAACAGGCTAAGTTGGTGTTTGGTGTAGACGAGGAGGTTTACGAATTTTGCTCCCGTTCTCTTTTGCATCCTTTTTTCTCCCACTACATGACTTCTCCGCTAACGCTATGGACAAAAGAAAGTAGTGCTAGCTTACCCCGGCAAATGTATGTCGTGATAGAACGAAAGCGGATGGATGTGGCCTGCTATGCTCAAGGGAAACTCTTATTTGTGAACTCTTACCCGATCGACCAATCGGACGATATAGTATACTATATATTATATGTATGGAAACAGGCGGGATTGAACCAAGAAAAGGACCAGTTGCTTTTAGCGGGGGAATCTTCCTCGCGAATGCGGGTTCTGGAGCGATTGCGAGCCTATTTACGCCATGTTAAGCCGGTGGAGATCCCTTCGGAAGCCTATTTGTTGGGAACGGATGTAACGAAAGCCCCTATGGATTTAATATCTTTATTAATATGCGAATAATAAGCGGTATATACGGTCGTCGGCGTTTTGACGTGCCCTCTTCGTTTAGCGCACGTCCTACGACGGATTTTGCGAAAGAGAATATTTTTAACGTAGTAAATAATTTGGTGGATCTGGAAGGCATGGATGCGTTGGATCTTTTTGCCGGAACCGGAAGTATCTCTTTTGAGTTGATCTCACGAGGATGCCGGAATGTAACCGCCATAGAGAAAAATAACGCTCATGCCTCTTTTATAGCCAAGGTAGCGAAAGAGCTGAAGACGGATGCATTGGCTCTGATTCGTGGGGATGTTTTCCGTTATTTGAATTCAGCCCCTAAGCAAAGTTTCGATTTCATCTTTGCCGATCCCCCGTATGCCTTGCCGGAGTTGCCGGAAATACCCGCCTTGGTTTTCGAGCGTGATTTACTAAGGGATGGAGGGATATTCATCATGGAACATCCTAAGACCAATGACTTCTCATCTTTGCCTTATTTTTATCAGCACCGGGTGTATGGCTCCGTGAACTTTAGCATCTTCCTTAAAGAAGGGGAGAAAACAGACGCATAAATGATTCCGCCATGCGTTGCTTGAGGGGGCGCTTTAACCAGCGGGAAGGGATCAAGCGCTCACAGTGATGCATGTCGCGTGTAAAGATGCGTTTCATTTGCAGGGCGAATTCCTTTTGATATACGAAAGCGTTAATCTCGAAGTTATGCTCAAAGCTACGGAAGTCCATATTGGCGGACCCGATGCTTGTCAATGCGTCGTCGGACACGACTAGCTTGGAATGCAAGAAGCCCGGTTTGTAGAGGTATACTTTTACGCCGGCCTTTACCATCTCGTCGATAAAGGAATGACTGGCCATATTCGCTGAACGTGTATCGGAACGCTTAGGCAGCATCAAACGAACATCCACTCCCCCTAAGGCGGCGGTTTGCAACGCTTGGTTCAATCCTTCGGTAGGCAGGAAATAAGGGGTTTGTATAAAGATATACTTCTTGGCGTTGGCGATCATGAAAATGGTCGCTTGCAACAAAGTTCTCCATTGACCTACCGGACCGCTAGTGGCGATTTGCATAATATTATCGCTATAGATTTGGGCGGCCGGATAGTAAATCCGATCGTTCAAGAGTTTTTTACTAACCACGTACCAATCGATGAGGAATACGGATTGAAGCCCGTGCACTCCTTTCCCTACAAATTTGAAATGCGTATCCCTCCATGTGCCCCAAGAGGTTCCCTTATCGTATCGGTCGGCTATATTCATGCCTCCCATAAACCCGACTTTACCGTCTATCACGATAATCTTGCGGTGGTTCCGGTAATTCACCTTACTGGTGAAAACGGGGAACGCTACCCTCAAGAACGCATATACCTCGATACCCGCTTCCTTCATTTCCTTAAAGAAGCCGTCTTTTACATTCCAGCAACCCACATCATCATAAAGTACACGTACCTTCACACCTTCTTTTACTTTCTTGATAAGGAGTTGTTGCACCTGTTTTCCTATCTCGTCATCACAGAATATATAATATTGTATATGGATATGGTGGGTCGCTTTCTGGATCTCTTCCAGCAAGTCTTTGAACTTATCGGTACCATTCGTATAAATCGTGATTTGTGTTCCGTATAGGAGGGAGGATTGGTTGGTGTTAGTCAACAAGGTCGATAAAGGTTTATAGGGGTCCGGAACTACGCAGGCGTCTTGAGGTAATTTACCCTCTTGCGGCCTTTTCATGATGCGTTTATAGGTACGCCTCGATATGATCCGTTGTTTCCGGTTATCTTGTCCAAAGAAGAAATAGAAAAGCAGTCCGATACCGGGTGCTAATAATAAGACGATTACCCAAGGAATTGTCTTTAACGGATTCCTATTCTCTGTAATGATAACTAATACCAGTCCTAATATAGTGACGCTATACAATATGATAAATATCGTACCAACGATTAGCTGTATATGAATGGCTGCTAACATGAAACTCTCTCTTTGCTATAATTTGCTAAGATAAGAATGCTTTCCGAGAATAGCAAATTTCCGTATTCTTTTTGGGCTGTATAGAAGGACCAAAAAGTAAGTTAACTTAAATGGCAAAGTAAGCTAACTTAAATGCCCGAGTAAGTTAACTTACTTTGCCAACGAAGCTAGCTGACTTTGGAAGCAGGGTTATGTACATCTTAAAATAATGAGGTCGTTCTCTAAATATAAAGTGTCATTTGTTGATTTTAGCGCAGGCTATTATGAGAAGTATCTATGATAACAATAAAAATATTTAGATTGAAAACGACTGTAAAAAACGATCGTTTCAATTAGTCGTTTGCAAAGGTAGGCATTTCTCCGAGACCGGCAACCTTTTCCGATTAAATTTTGTCCTGCTATATATCTTCTTCTCAACAGGATAGATTAATCAAAGTGTCACGAATATGACAAAAGAGCATCATCTTTTTACTTTCTAAAAAAATGCAAGATCTAAACGATCGTTTTCACTAGTCGTTTTTTATGTGGAAGGGTAAGAATAAGAAAAACAGTAAACCAATGATAACTTGGAATCAAACTCTAGAGATATGAATAGAAAGTCTTCTATACGAGCCATTTTACTCCGTAAGGAATGCCTTTTATTCTTTTTGCTACTATTGCCTATGTTTACAAAGGCCCAATATAATAAGGTATATGCGGATATCACCGCGAATATGCTGGTCGATATGGGTTTTGAGAATGTTGTCTGGTCGGAAGACGAGAAGGAGAGAGTGTATGTCTTGGAGAATACCCCTTGGCGTTTGCAGGGTGTGGGACTGGCCCATGCCATAGACCGCATCCAGAAAACAGGCTTGCCGGAGAAGGGTAAATCCTGCCGTATCGTCGTATTGGATAATAATATACCGCAGATCTCATTGATCTATACGGCAAATCCGGACAGCTTGAAGGCGGCTCCCGGCTCCTATGCGGCCCGTTCCGCCTGGGATGCTACTTACGATCTGGGCGATAGCTGGGATAAGGTGAAAAAAGAGTACCGTATGAATAGCTCCTTATTTAAAGTAGACGTGGTGGTTTATCCGGAGTTGTATCTGAAGAACCTCATTATCACGCAAATATACCAAGTATTATTCAACCTCTCGCCTGCGATCGAGGTCTCTTTCTGGAATGGGATGAAGCTGACGGCGCAGATGGTGTTTCCTATATATAATGATGGATATGGTCCTTGGGCGGGTAAGATTCACCCGGGCATGGTTACCCTTTCCCAATCTTTTCGTTTACCTTATCGTACGTTCGCCAGAGCCAGTATCGGTTTGTTCAATGCGGATCGTTATGGCGTGGATTTAGCGGTAACCCATCATTTGAAGGATGAACGTTTTTCTTTGGAAGGACGTATTGGTTGTACGGGTACGGGATCTTGGCAAAAGTTTGAATATCATTATGGAACTCACCAACGGGTGACATGGTCGCTGGGAGGTAGTTTCTACTGGCCAAAATACAATACGCAAGTCTCCTTGAAAGCCGAGCAATACTTACTGGGTGAGATCGGAGGACGGATTGACTTGATCCGCCATTTTCGCTATTGTTCGATAGGATTTTATGCGATGAAGGCGCAAGGTGCTTTGAAAAACGGCGGTTTCCGGTTTCAAGTGGCTCTTCCTCCTTATAAATATAAACGTAAGAATGCGCGGGTGCTTCCTTCTGACAACTGGGGTATGTCTTACAACGCCGGTAATGAACGCTATTATTATAAGGGGTATAAAGCCTCGCCGAATGATAACATCATGCAACAGAATCAATTCAACCCGTACTTTATAAAGTCGGAATTACTCAATTTTTAAATAGTTTTATTATGAGAACAATTACAAAGTTACAGACCTTATTGGTCTTGTTCCTTACGACAGCCATGGTATGTTTCATGGGCTGTAAGGATGACGATGATGATGTGCCTACTCCGGATGGTGGTGGCACTGTTGCCACCTATGCGATTAGTGGTACGGTCATGGATGCCAGCAACAACCCGATGGCTGGCGTTAGCGTAGCTCTTTCTGGAGCTCAATCTCTTAGTGCTACGACGGGTTCTGATGGAACGTACTCTTTCGACTTGAAAAGCACACCAGGCTCTTACAAAATCGCCTTTAAGTCGGAAGGCTATGCAGACAGAAGCTATGATGTGGATGTGAAGAAGATCGAATCGGGTGTTGGACAGTATGTAGTAAACGCCGTCATGGTAAAGGGCACGACTCCCGATACTCCGAAAGAGTATAAGAAGGCGAAGTACAATCTTTCCGTATCGATCGAGGATGTTGTGGGAAAAGCTATCTCTACTTCCAGCCTTTCTGTTGTCGTAAAATACGGGGATAAAGAGATCGCTAAAGAGAATAAACCTAATTTTAAGGTCTCTGATGTGACTCCCGGTATCTACGACGTAGTAGCTACAGCTTCCGGATATACTAAATCCGTGGCTAAGGTTGTCGTTTCAGCCGTTCCGGATCAAGAAAAGAAAGAGGGCGAAGGTGATACATTCGACGTTGAGTATCCAGCTATTATCGTGATGAATGTCGCTCCTTCTATTCCAGTAGACCCGGATGATCCTTCTAAGCCGACAGATCCTTCTGACCCGTCTGATCCTTCCAAGCCAACAGACCCGTCTGATCCTTCCGATCCTTCCAAACCGACAGATCCGTCAAAAGCGACTTATATCGTATCTGGTATAATAACAGACCTATCTACGGGCGCAGACATCAAAACAGCGGAAGTCACATTGATGTTAGGAAGTGAAGAGTTATTTATTTCTAAGAATGAGAGTGAGTTCTCTTTCAATATCGCATCATCAAAGGTTACGGAGGATGCTCAATTTATCTTGAGTGTTAAAGCCGCAGGTTATACGAGCTACTCTCGTACGATCATCTTTAAGGTCGGTCAGAGTATGAACTATGTATTTCCTATCACATTGAACCCTATAGGTACAGGTGGAAATACGGAGATTGATTTTTCTAAATATGGTGTTCAGGTTCCGGAAAAAGAAGCGGAAAAAGTAGCGGATGAGATTAAGAATGCGATTAACGCAGGCGGAACCGAAGAGGTTAAGGTGTCTGGTGTCACTTATGTGGATGAGAATAATGTTGAGCAAAAAGTAGACGTTGTCATTCCTGCTA
>NZ_FR885259.1:27772-65711 GCF_000436315.1 Parabacteroides sp. CAG:2
GGTGCGGATAATGAGGTTCAAGCTCCAGTTATTAAGGTCTTGAATCAAAGTGATGCTGAGAAATTGACAGAATCGATAGGAGTGATTGAAAGTACGACCGCTGATGGTATAAAAGAGAAAGATGAGGTAAGTTTGGTCGCGGAAAGTGGTAAGCCTGTCGTTATCGTTATGCCGGCAAGTAGTAATCAAACATTGGTGATCGAACGTGATATGTCTGCGGAAGCTCTGCAATCCAATAATGTGACTTCTGATGCTGGTGCGGTAGCCAGTGTAAGCCGTGTATATAAAGGCGAGCCTAGCGGTACGGTATTCTCTCCGGCTTTGAAGATCTCGTTCGACGCTCCGAAGGATTTGGTTTCTTCTACACAGCCTATGGCATTGTTATATGCGACCACAGGCATAGATAATAAGGAGATCATGAAGATTGATCCTACGGCGGACCCTGTTTATATCAATGGTACTGGTGCGGAAATGTCTGTCGCTCACTTCTCTAAGTTTGCCGCAGGTTTTGAGTTGGCATTAGCGGAAACTGAAGATATCAGTACTGATACTACAATCGTAGAAAAGGTTGTTGATTACTGTTCTGATGGTAAGGCAGGAAACATTCCTGTAGTTGTTACAACTACAAATGCTTATGTTGGAGAAAACTTGCAGGATCTAGTCGGAAAATCTAACGTAGATGGTCAAGTCGCTAAGAATGCTGTTTATAACCGAATCTCTAATCGTTTGCAAGCTGATGGTTATCAGATTGGTACCCAAACATCATTGACTACATCCGTTCCTACGGAAGCTGATCGTACGGTCGCTTCTATGAGCTTGAAGAAGACATATACTACAAATACGTATGTATTTAAGTTTATGACAAAGGGTAAGAAGGTGGAAGAGATTCAGGTTGTAGCTAAAAAACTTATCAAGATAGAAGGTACTCCTGTTTACAAGCAATCCCACGGTCACGGACATGGTGATGGCAATAACGCCGGTGGCGGTATCATCATCCCGGATTAATGCTTGATATTTGAAGCTTGATTAAATAATGTTGAGCCGGAAGAGTTTATAAGTAAACAAAGAAAAATGAAGAAATTACTCTTATTGATCATATTCTTAAGTTGCTGGACGATACTTCCGGCTCAATTATCTTATGGCACGACAGGGCTATTGCATGCCCCGTCCGCCGATATGCAAAAGGACAAGACCGTGATGCTTGGCGGAAACTTCTTGCATCAAGAGCTTACGCCTCCCAAGTTTAATTTTAATACGTGGAATTATTATTTGAACGTGACGATCTTCCCGTTTCTGGAGGTAGCGTATACTTGTACGTTGTTTACGGCCGAGAGCCTTGGATTGGATAAGCATGGCTATTCCGGATTCACGAACCAAGACCGTTATTTCTCCGCCCGTATCCGTGCGCTGAAAGAAAGCAAATACATCCCCGCTGTCGTGCTGGGGACTTCGGACCCTTTTACGTCATCCGGGCATAAATTCGCTTCAGCCATAGGGAACGGCTATTTCTGCCGTTATTATCTGGCCGCTACCAAACATTTTCAGCTGGGAAGGGAAACCTTAGGCGTTCATTTATCCTATCTGTATAACCGCCGTGAGGATTATCCCTTGAACGGTGTGGCGGGAGGTATCACCTACAATCCTTCATTCGCCCCGCATTTGAACGTCATAGCCGAATACGATTCGAAAGACTTCGCTATGGGAGCCACTTACCTGCTATTCAATCATATACATTTTCAATTCGAATTGCAGCGAATGAAGTATTTCTCCGGTGGACTATGCTATAAGATTTATTTGAGATAAAAAGAGGTTCAGCCTTTGTCCGTTTTTAATCCGCTTGGAGGCGAACGGTTAGGCTGAACCTTTTTATATCTTGTTACGCTGTCGCGCTAGCCATATCTACGGCTTTATTCCCCGATGAAATTCTTTCGTATCAACTCGGCGGACTTGTACTCCTCTTCCAGATACGTCTCAATATGCCGTTTCTTCTTATCCTCTAATATCTCGTTAATAGCGATTAGGATACCCGTTTCTTCCACCTCTCCAAACTCATGGTTGATCGCTGTGCCGAATACACGCATCTTAGGCGACAAGCTCATGTAAGCATTTACCAAAGGAGGCACGTTGATGCCGAATTTACGAACCTCTTGGTTCAGTACCTTGTAGTTATCCTTGAAATTATCGTGAGGGAAAAGAGATCTCATCTTCTCTACATCCATATTAGTCTCCAAAGGATATACCGGAGTGATCAGTTGGTCTGCGTCCGGGAAATGCAATCCGAGGAAGTATAAGATCATATTACGGGCCTCTTGGTTGTACGTATTGTACATAGTCACCTTCCCGAAATAATACCGCAAGCTCGGATCAACCACGGATAAAGCCCCCAATCCATCCCACAGGTTATCCAACACGAACAAGCCTTTCGCCCCGGAACGGGTGGATTGATACTCCAGAGCCACGAACGAGCGTCCCAACTCTACCGTATAAGGAAGGATCTCCTTGATAAATTTCTCTGAGAAATTAAACAAGTGCGAGGTCGCCAAGATCGGTTTACCATTCTCGTCGAACTTAACGTCCGAACCGCAAAGGAAACGGTATCCCCCCAAGATCTGCTCATCTTCCGGGCTCCAGACAATCAGCTGGCGGTAAGCGTCTTCCATCGTGTCATACTCATCGATATCCACCGGGAATCCCGTGCCACCCCCGTAATAACGGAAAGCGACCTCCCGCAGACGCCCTATCTCTTGCATGACATTGGGTGAGTCGTGCGCCGTGACGATATAAATCTCATTCTTCGATTTATTGGTACTTCTCAACCTCTTCTCTTTGGTCAATTCAGCCTTCAGTAGTGCCCTGTCTATGGGATTGATAATGTCTTGCATATGTTTCGTCTGTTAATCCTTGAGTTTGTAAACCTTGTTTTTTATCCACTCAGCCCATTCGGCGGGTTTCTTGCTATTGTCGAATGTCTGCCAAGGGATAGGCTTCCCGAAGTAAATCCGGAAGGTCTTATGTTTGCTCCGGAACATCTCGTCCGGTAAATAAATCATCTCATAATTCATCTTTATACCCAACGCCTTGCGTATCCGGGCGAGGTTGTAGAAGAAATTGGAATTCTTCCCGTCGAAATAGACCGGTACGATATCCCGCTTGTATTGCACCGCCTTCTGGATGAACGATTTCTTCCACTCCAAGTCTTGTATCTTGCCACCAATCTTGCGAGAGCATAATCCAGCGGGGAAAGTGATGATCTGGTCGTCCGAGGCAAAAGCCTCCTCCAGCATCCGTGCGTTGTCCTTTCCTTGGGTGCCGTGTTTGTTGATCGGTACAAAGATGGATTTTAGATTGGAGAGATAAAGTAATAAATCATTGACCGGATACTTGATGCGGCCTTCGAACCGGGAACCGATAACGGCGGAGAGACAGATACCGTCCAATCCTCCGAGCGGATGGTTGGAGGCGAAGATATAGCGCCCTTCGGTCGGGATGTTCTCCGCATGTACCAGATCGAGGGTAAGGTCAAAATAGCCGATAAGCTCACGCATGAAATCTACCCCTTCCTTATCGTGGTAACGGGTTAATATATCATTCAGTTCCTCTTGATGAACCGTGCGAATCAAGTAGTCCACGATAAATCCCGGAATCTTGCGTGACGCCTTGGGCGCCTTTTGTGCCAATACTTGCTTAATATCTATCTTTGTCACACCTTGTTTTGCCATCTATATAAGCTTGTCAAGGGGCAAAGATAAAGTTAATAATTAAAACGAGAGAGGTTTGAGTGAAGTTTTTGCTTTTTCGCCAGCTATCTTGGCCTTTTCCCCTTGATCTTTTAGCCGCTACCATTAGGGAGGTTAGTCCCCGGGAGCTTGACTATCGGTTATCTAACGGCTGTTGGACGATCATGCACCATCTGTTAGAAGATCATCTACCAACTGTTGCATGATCATCCAACAGCTGTTAGAAGATGAAGGTGAAAGGAATAATTGGTTAACGGATACCGATGAAAAGCGTAAGAGATAAGGACGAAAAGACGAAAGATTAACGACCTGTTGATAACTTTTTCCTACTTTTCTTATATAAATGTTGGCGGGTAATTTTGGAAATGTGTACTTTTACCCACCGATAAGGCATGTGCGTGCGTATCAAAGGAGTACGGCGCTTTATTTTAAGAGGAAGTTTAACGTAAGAACGACGAATGGAAGAAAAAGATAGTTGCTATCATGTACCGGTAATGCTGCGGGAAAGTCTGGAGGGATTGGATATCCGTCCCGACGGGATTTACGTGGATGTTACGTTTGGCGGTGGAGGACATTCCCGCGAGATCTTGAAACGGTTGGGTAGCGAGGGCGAACTTTACGGCTTTGACCAAGACGCGGACGCGGAGCATAATATCCCGGCAGATCCACGATTCACTTTCGTGCGCGGTAATTTTCGTTATTTGTATAATTTTATGCGTTACTATGGAGAAAGCGGGGAGGTAGACGGTCTGTTGGCGGATTTAGGTGTCTCTTCCCATCATTTCGACGATAAGGATCGCGGTTTCTCTTTCCGTTTCGACGGGGCGTTGGATATGCGGATGAATACGCGTGCGGGGCAGACCGCCGCCGATATCGTGAATAATTATACGGCGGAGGCGTTGGCCGATGTGTTTTATCTATATGGCGAGCTGAAGGTGTCACGGAAATTAGCCTCTGTGCTGGTGAAAGCCCGTGAGACAAAGAAGATAGAGACGATCGGAGACTTCTTGGAGGTGATCAAGCCGTTTACGGGAAAGGACAAGGAGAAGAAATTCTTGGCGCAAGTCTTTCAGGCGCTTCGTATCGAGGTGAACGATGAGATGAGGGCGCTGAAAGAGATGCTGCGGAGTACCTTGCGGGTGTTGAGGCCGGGAGGACGATTGGTGGTTATCACGTATCACTCCTTGGAAGACCGTCTGGTAAAGAACTTTTTGAAGACCGGAAACTTTGAGGGGAAGTGCGAGCAGGATTTCTTCGGGAACGTGCGATCGCCTTTCCGCTTGGTCAATAATAAGGTGATCGTTCCGACCGACGAGGAGGTAGAGCGGAATCCCCGTTCGCGGAGTGCCAAGTTGAGAATCGCTGAGAAGGTATAAGGAGAAATAGATATGGAAGAAAACGGACAACATAAGAAAACGAGGAAGAAGGAGAAACGTCTTTCGTTCTGGTATATACTCGGTGGCGGCGTGCTGAAAGAGGATTTTATCTTGAGGCATACGCGCATGATCGTGTTACTTGTCGTGTTGGCGTTTTTCTTTATCGGCAACCGGTATACTTGTATGCAAAAGTTGCGTGAGATCGACCGGTTGCAACAGCAATTGAGGGATGTGCGTTTCGAGGCGTTGTCGATCTCATCCGAGTTGACCGGCAATAGCCGCCAATCGCAAATCGAGTTGCTGATCGAGGAGCAAGGTATTGATCTGGAGGGTGCGAAAACCCCTCCTTATGAGTTATATAAGTGAGATAAGGTGTAAATAGGTATGTCTGAAGAAAACGAACCGAAAGAAATAGAGCCTAAAGGTAGCCGGATTTTATTCTGTTACTTCGTGGTCGTGCTGTTGCTGGGGCTTGTGGCCGTAGGAATCCTGTTCCGTGCCTTTGATACGGCCTTCGTGGAGAGGGATAAATGGATGAAGGTGGCCGAGAGCCAGAAACGACCGAACCGTTTGGTGTTGCCCGGACGTGGCAATATCTATTCGTCGGACGGTAAGTTGATGGCTACCAGCGTGCCTCGTTATTATATGTATATCGACTTTAAGGCGGATGCGTATACTCCGGCTAAGGGTGCCAAGTATAATTGGCTGGATACGTTCAAGACGTCCAAGAAGGATGGGGTGGACTCGTTGGCGTTTTATCTTTCCCGTAAATTGAAGGATCGTACGCCGGCGGGCTATAAGGCTTATCTGCTGAAAGGGCTGAGCGGTAAAAGCCGCCAGTTCCCGATTTACGCGGGGAAGGTCTCGTATTCGGATTTGAAGGAGATCCGTAAGTTCCCGTTTCTTCGTCTGGGACGTTATAAGAGTGGTTTTTATACGAAGGAGATGGTACAGCGCCAGAAACCTTTCGGGACCTTGGCGTCTCGTACGATCGGTGATATCTACGGAGAGATCGAGGAGGGTGGTACTACGAAGGGGAAGAATGGATTGGAGTTGCAATACGATTCGCTCCTGCGGGGGCAGGCCGGGTTGAGCTCCGTTCGCCGTGTCGGTGGAGGCTGGACGAACGTGATTGAGGTGGACCCGGTGGATGGCATGGATATCCGTACCACGATCGATATTAATATACAGGATATAACCGAGAAATCGTTGGTCGATAAATTGAAGGCGATCGATGCCGAGTCCGGTACGGCTGTCGTGATGGAGGTCGAGACCGGAGAGATCAAGGCGATCACGAATATGGGGCGTATCCGTGAAGGCGTATATGGCGAAACGAAGAACCATGCCGTGGCAGACGAGATCGAGCCGGGTTCTACTTTCAAGGTGGCCTCTATCATGGTGGCCTTGGAGGATGGTTTATGCAATCCGGGAGATACGGTCGATGTCGGCAATGGTATATATATGTATAAGGGGGCCCGCATGACGGACCATAATATGAATAAAGGTGGATACGGCCGGATCTCGGTGGAGCAGGCGATTTGGTATTCCTCCAATATCGGTGTGGCCAAGACGATCCTGAAAGGTTATTCGGATAACCCGACAAAGTTCGTGGAGGGACTGTACCGTATCGGTATGAACGCGGATCTTCGTTTGGAGATACCGGGGGCGGGACGTGCTAAGATACGTCGCCCGGATGATACGACCCGTTATTGGTCCAAGACCACTTTGCCTTGGATGTCGTTCGGTTACGAGACGCAGGTACCGCCGATCAATACGTTGGCGTTCTTTAACGCGATTGCGAACAACGGGGAAATGGTTCGCCCGATGTTTACGAAAGAGATCTTACATAACGGCAAGACCGTGCAGAGTTTTTCCACGGAGGTGATCAACTCTTCGATCTGCTCGGATCATACACTGGCGTTGATAAAAGATATGTTGCTGGGAGTCGTGGAGAAAGGGACCGGTAAGGCGGTTCATTCGGATATTGTCCGGATCGCCGGAAAGACCGGTACGGCGCAGATCGCTACGGGCGGTGTCTACCGTACGAGCGGGCACCAAGTCTCTTTCTGTGGCTATTTCCCGGCCGATCATCCGAAGTATTCTTGTATCGTGGTGATCCGCCGTCCCCGTATTGGTTATCCTTCGGGCGGTACGATGTCGGGAGGCGTGGTGCGTGCGATCGCCGAGAAGATATACGCCAGCCATATGTCGTTCGATGTCCGGGATATGGAACGGGATTCGATGGCCGTGATGGTACCTCGTGTGAAAGGCGGCGACCTGAGGGCGGTAGAGGAAGTATTAGATGAATTGGATATTAAGGCGGATACGGACAGTTTGGAGACAAAGTGGGTCGTAGCCTCCGCCGAGCAAGAAGAGAATAAGGTAAAATTAAGCGATCTGACGATTCGTGAGGGACTGGTACCCCGGGTAGTCGGCATGGGGGCTAAAGATGCGGTTTTCTTGTTGGAGCAAGCCGGTCTGCGTGTCTCTTTGTCGGGTGTCGGACGGGTCGTTTCGCAGAGTATTCAACCCGGACAGCGAGTGTCTAAGGGGCAGACCGTATTATTAACATTGAAATAGGTATGGAACTAAGGGATTTAATCGGTGCGTTGGAAGCTCCTATGTTGATGGGGGCGGATAATGTGGATATCACGAATATTCAATCAGACTCTCGTCGGGTGACGAAAGGGTCTTTGTTTGTCGCTGTGAGAGGTACGGCCGTGGATGGCCATGCCTATATGGACAGCGCCATAGAGAAGGGAGCTGTCGCTATCGTATGCGAGGAGGCTCCGTCCTATTTGGAGGGGAGATGCTCGTTTATCGTGGTGAAGGATTCGGCGGAGGCGTTGGGTCTTTTGGTTTCCCGCTGGTATGGTGATCCTTCCCGGAAATTGGTGTTGGTAGGCGTGACGGGTACGAACGGGAAGACTACGATCGCTACTTTATTATATGAGATGTTCCGGAAGATGGGACATAAGGTGGGATTGCTTTCCACGGTATGTAATTATATAGATGGCGAGGCGGTACCGACGGATCATACGACACCGGACCCGCTTACGCTTCATTCCTTGATGGCCCGGATGGTAGAGGCCGGATGCGAGTATGCTTTTATGGAGGTTAGCTCTCATTCGATCGATCAGCGGCGCATCAGCGGCCTGTCTTTCGACGGGGGGATTTTCACGAACTTGACCCGTGATCATTTGGACTATCATAAGACCGTGGAGAATTACTTGAAAGCGAAGAAGAAATTCTTCGATGACCTGCCTGCCGGGACTTTTGCCTTGACGAATGCCGATGATAAATCCGGCTTGGTGATGTTGCAAAATACGAAGGCGAAGAAGCTGACCTATTCCTTGCGTACCTTGGCCGATTTCAAGGGAAAGATATTGGAATCTCATTTCGAGGGTACAGACTTGATCATTAACGGTCGGGAGGTTATGGTGCATTTCGTGGGACGTTTCAACGCTTATAACTTACTAGCCGTGTACGGAGCCGCAGTTTCTTTTGGGAAAGATCCCGAGGAGGTGTTGATCGTGCTGAGCACGCTTCGCTCCGTATCCGGTCGCTTCGAGACGATCCAGTCTCCGCTCGGTTATACGGCGATCGTGGATTACGCTCACACGCCGGATGCCTTGACGAATGTACTGAATGGCATTCATGAGGTATTGGATGGGAAAGGACGTATCATTACCGTGGTAGGTGCCGGGGGAAACCGGGACAAGGGGAAACGCCCGCTGATGGCGAAAGAGGCTGCCAAGCTGAGCGATCAGGTAATTCTGACTTCCGATAACCCGCGCTTTGAGGAACCGGATGATATTATTAACGATATGGTAGCCGGATTGACGAAAATGGATATGGAACGTACCTTATGTATCACGGACCGTACGCAAGCGATCAAGACCGCTACGATGTTGGCGAAGAAAGGGGATGTGATCCTTGTTGCCGGAAAAGGCCACGAAGACTATCAGGAGATCAAGGGGGTGAAACATCACTTTGACGACCGTGAGAAGTTACGCGAGATTTTTTCGACACAACAATCATAATATTTAAGACGACATGCTTTATTATCTTTTTAATTATTTGGATCAGTTGGATTTCCCGGGAGCGGGTATGTTTAAGTACGTATCTTTCCGCTCGGGGTTGGCCTTGATCTTGTCCTTGTTTATCTCTACGGCGATCGGCCGGCGTATCATCGATAAGTTGCAAATGTTGCAGATCGGCGAGACGGTGAGAAATCTTGGGCTGGAGGGCCAGATGAGCAAGAAGGGAACGCCGACGATGGGAGGTATTATCATTATTATCGCTATATTGATCCCGACTTTACTGTGTGCCAAGCTGAATAATATCTATGTGATATTGATGTTGGTGACTACGGTTTGGCTGGGAGCCTTGGGATTCGCGGATGATTATATCAAGGTGTTCAAGAAGAATAAGGAGGGCATGCACGGACGTTTCAAGATCGTCGGGCAGGTAGGACTGGGCCTGATCGTTGGTTTGGTATTGTTCATGAGCCCGGATGTGGTGATCAAGGAGAATATGGAGGTGCGCCATGATAACGTGATCGAGGAGGTGCGTTATCATACGGTGGAGACCAAGTCGACAAAGACGACCATCCCGTTCTTGAAAAACAATAATTTCGATTACGCCAACTTGGTGAACTGGGCGGGCGATTATAAGGAGGAGGCCGCGTGGCTGGTGTTCGTGCTGATGGTGATCTTTGTGGTGACTGCCGTGTCGAACGGAGCCAATATGACGGATGGATTGGACGGCTTGGCTGCCGGGACATCGGCGATCATCGGGGTGGCGCTCGGTATTTTGGCTTATATGTCATCCCACTTTGAGTTCGCCTCGTTCTTGAATATCATGTTTATACCCGGCGCAGAGGAGTTGGTGGTTTATGCCGCTGCCTTTATCGGTGCCACGGTCGGTTTCCTATGGTACAACTCATATCCGGCCCAAGTATTTATGGGAGACACGGGTAGCTTGACCTTGGGAGGTATTATCGCTGTTTTCGCGATCATCATCCGTAAGGAGTTGTTGATTCCGATCCTTTGCGGTATTTTCTTGGTGGAGAATATATCGGTCATGTTGCAAGTGGCCTACTTTAAATATACGAAGAAGAAGTATGGGGAAGGTCGCCGTATCTTCAAGATGGCTCCTTTACACCATCATTTCCAGAAGCCGGGAAACGCGGGTATACAGGCGTTGATCCAAAAGCCGTTCAATGTCGTGCCTGAATCGAAGATCGTGGTCCGTTTCTGGTTGATCGGTATTATTTTGGCTGTTATGACGATAGTTACGTTAAAGATGAGATAAAAGATGAGTAAGAGAATGGTTATATTAGGGGCCGGGGAGAGTGGCGCGGGAGCCGCTGTCTTGGCGAAGGCGAAAGGATTCGACGTGTTCGTGTCCGATAAATCGTCTATCAAACCTAAGTATAAGGAGATGCTGGACAACCACGGGATTCGTTGGGAAGAGGGACAGCATACCGAAGCCGACATCTTGAGTGCCGACGAAATTGTCAAGAGCCCGGGTATTCCCGACAAGGCTCCTATCATACAGTTATTGAAGAAGCAAGGTACGCCGATCATTTCCGAGATCGAGTTTGCCGGAAGGTATACGGACTCGAAGATGATTTGCATCACGGGTAGCAACGGCAAGACGACAACGACGATGCTTACGTATCATATACTGAAAGAAGCGGGCGTGGACGTGGGCTTGGCCGGAAATGTCGGAAACAGCTTGGCGCTTCAGGTTGCGGAAGATCCACATGCGGTCTACGTGATCGAGTTGAGCAGTTTCCAACTGGATAATATGTACGACTTTAAAGCGGATATCGCTATTATATTGAATATAACACCGGATCATCTGGACCGTTATAACTATGAGATGCAGAATTATGTAGACGCTAAGTTCCGCATCTTGCAAAATCAGACGAAGGACGACGCCTTCATTTTCTGGAACGATGACCCGATCATAGCCCGTGAGATCGCCAAACGGCATCCTGAGGCTACTCTTTACCCATTCGCCGAGACACATGAGAACGGCGTGAAGGGATATACGGAAAATAATCAAGTAGTTATTGAAACGGCAAACGGAACATTTACGATGGAACAAGACCTATTGGCATTGACTGGTACGCATAACCTGTATAACTCTTTGGCTTCGGGGATAGCGTCCAAGATCGTGGACATTCATGATGAGAAAATACGTGCCTCACTCAGTGATTTCACGGGTGTTGAGCACCGTTTGGAAAAGGTGCTTCGCGTGCGTGGTGTTGATTATATCAATGACTCGAAAGCTACGAACGTAAACTCTTGTTGGTATGCCTTGCAGAGCATGACGACTCCGGTCGTTTTGATCTTAGGGGGCACGGATAAAGGGAATGATTACTCGGAGATCGAGGAATTAGTGAATAAGAAGGTACATTCATTGATTTTCATGGGTGTGGATAATACGAAACTGCATGCGTTCTTCGACGGGAAAGTGGCGAATATTGAAGACGCCCGCTCGATGGAGGAGGCTGTGGCGAAAGCTTATAAGATGGCTCATAAGGGAGATACGGTATTGCTCTCTCCTTGTTGCGCCAGCTTCGACCTGTTCAAGAGCTATGAGGATCGGGGCGATCAGTTCAAGGCTTGCGTACGTAATTTGTAATAAAGGATAAAATGGATCTGGCGAGTAAACTGTTTAAGGGCGACCGGGTGATATGGATCATCTTCATGTTCCTGTGTCTTATATCGGTGGTGGAGGTGTTCAGTGCGACCAGTACGATCGCTTATAAGAACGCGAATCACTGGGCGCCTATCGTACGGCACGCCACCTTTTTATTGGGAGGTTTCGTCATGGTATTGCTGTTACATAATATACCGTGTCGTTTCTTCTCTGCGTTTATTATATTATTGCCGGTCTCGATGTTGATGTTGATCGTGACGCCCTTTATCGGCGTGGACGCTAATGACGCGCATCGATGGCTGGAAATCATGGGGATACAGTTCCAGCCTTCGGAGTTCGGGAAGCTGGCTTGTGTCGTGTTTGTCGCTTTCTTGCTCAGCAAGCGGGGGAAATTAACGGAGAACCAGATCTTTAAGTATATACTGATTGGAGTAGGACTCACCTGTGTCTTGATTCTGCCAGAGAACTTCTCTACGGCGTTTATGCTATTCGGGGTTTGTTTCCTGATGATGTTTATCGGTCAGTTGCCATTTGGTAAGTTGGCGAAGCTGGCGGGCATCTTGATGTTGGCGTTGGTGTTGTTCTTGGTGTTGCTTAAGTTTACGCCAGCCGCTATTACTCAGTATTTGCCGGATCGATTCGTTACTTGGCAGGGGCGTTTGGAGCGTTTCTTCGACGGGCATAAGGATAATTTGGATGAGAGTGGTACGTATAAGATAACCGATGATAATTATCAGGTAACTCATGCGAAGATAGCTATTGCTAGGGGAGGCGTATTAGGACAGATGCCCGGACATGGCCAACAGCGTGACTTCCTGCCACAGGCGTATTCAGATTTTATCTATGCGATTATCATAGAGGAACTGGGTATCGTTGGGGGGATCTTTGTACTGTTGCTTTATATAATGTTGCTAGTGCGGGTCGGGATGATCGCCCGGAAATGTGATAAATCATTCCCGAAATTCCTAGTGTTGGGATGTGGGTTGCTGGTGGTAGTCCAAGCTTTGGCGAATATGGCGGTAGCCGTGAATTTAGTGCCCGTTACCGGGCAACCGATGCCGTTGGTGAGCCGGGGGGGTACGTCTACGCTTATATCTTGTATCTATTTCGGGATCATATTGAGCGTAAGTCGTTTTGGAGCCAATATCGGAAATGAGGATGAGGAAGAGGAGGATACGGAGAATCCAGAGAATCCTTCCGACGAGCCATCCGGAGAGACAATAAATCAGGCGGTCGAGGGAGAGAGAGAAGATAATCCGCTATCGGCTGTCGAAACGATAACTGTAGAGTCAAAAGTATGAGAAAGTACCGGATCATAATAAGTGGTGGTGGTACGGGAGGCCATATCTTCCCGGCCATATCTATCGCTAATACTTTCAAGAAACGTTTTCCGGATGCGGAAATCTTATTTGTGGGGGCGGAAGACCGCATGGAAATGGATAAGGTTCCGGCAGCCGGTTATAAAATCGTAGGTTTACCGGTGAGTGGGTTTGATCGTGCCCACTTGATGAACAACGTGAAGGTCATGGTTCGTTTAGCGAAAAGCTTGCGCTTGGCGAGGAAGACGATCCGTGAGTTCAAGCCAGATATAGCGGTCGGCGTGGGCGGTTATGCCAGTGGACCGACTTTATGGATGGCGGCTTCGCAAGGTGTTCCTGCGTTGATACAGGAGCAAAACTCGTATGCCGGTGTGACCAATAAGTTGTTGGCGAAGAAAGCGAGCAAGATTTGTGTCGCTTACGAGGGCATGGAGAAGTTCTTTCCGGCGGATAAGATCGTGATTACGGGAAATCCGGTGCGACAGGATTTGGAAGAGGCGCTGAGTAAGAAAGAGGAGGCGTTGGCGTTCTTCGGGCTTTCTCCGGAGAAAAAAACGATCCTTGTGGTAGGTGGTAGCCTTGGCGCACGGACGATTAACCGGAGTATTCAAGGGGATCTGGATAAGTTCTTCGCCTCGGATGTACAGGTTATTTGGCAAACCGGTAGGTATTATTACAGCGACGCTTCCAAGCATTTGAAGGCGTACCGGGGAATGCCGGTTTGGTGCTCAGACTTTATTACCCGTATGGATTATGCTTATTCAGCGGCCGATTTGGTGATATCCCGTGCGGGGGCTAGTTCTATCTCGGAACTTTGCTTATTAGGAAAACCGGTGGTCTTGGTGCCTTCGCCGAATGTGGCGGAAGATCATCAGACCAAGAATGCCTTGGCCTTGGTCCATAAGGATGCCGCCGTTATGATCGCCGATAAAGACGCGGAAAAGGATTTGGTGCCTACTGCCTTGAAGATAGTTCATGACGATGAACGTTTGCGTACGTTGAGCCGTAATATCGAGACCTTGGCGCAACGCCATAGCGCAGACCGTATCGTGGATGAGATTGTTAAGATTATAGATAAGAAATAAGGAATATGGATATAAATAAAGTGACAGCGGTGTATTTCGTAGGTGCCGGGGGCATTGGAATGAGTGCCTTGATTCGTTATTTCCTCGCTAAGGGAAAACGAGTGGGCGGATACGATAAGACCCCTTCCGATTTAACCGAGGAGTTGAAAAAGGAGGGAGCCGATATTCACTATGAGGATAATGTAGCTTTGATCGGGGAGGCGTTCAAGTCGCCCGATGATACGCTGGTGGTTTATACGCCGGCGGTCCCGGAGTCGCATACGGAATTGACCTATTTCCGGGCGCACGGTTTTGAGGTGATGAAGCGGGCACGTGTCTTGGGAGAGATCACGAAAAGCAGCCGGGGTTTATGCGTGGCGGGCACGCACGGCAAGACAACGACCTCTTCTATGCTGGCTCATTTGCTGAAACAATCGCTAGTGGATTGCAATGCTTTCCTCGGAGGAATCCTAAAGAACTACGAGAGTAATTTGATGTTGTCTGATACGAGCGACTTTACCGTGATCGAGGCGGATGAGTTCGATCGTTCTTTTCATTGGCTTACTCCTTATATGGCAGTGATTACTTCCGCAGATCCAGATCATCTGGATATTTACGGTACGGCGGAGGCTTACCGGGAGAGTTTCGAGAAATTTACCTCCTTAATTCGTCCCGATGGTTGTCTACTGATCAAGAAAGGAATCAACGTAACGCCCCGTTTACAGGAGGGTGTCAAGAAATATACCTATTCCGTTACGGAAATAGCGGACTTTTACGCTGAAAATATTCGTATTTGCGACGGAAATATTACCTTTGACTTCGTTGGTCCGGAAATCCGTATTCCTGATGTGGAATTAGGTGTTCCCGTAAAGGTTAATATAGAGAACGGGGTAGCGGCTATGGCGATCGCTTGGTTGAACGGAGTGAAACCTGAGGATTTGAAAAAGGGTATGGCTACATTTGCCGGACCTCGCCGCCGTTTCGATTTCCATTTGAAGACTGATCAAGTGGTATTGATCGATGATTATGCCCATCATCCGGCCGAATTGCGACAGAGTATCTTGTCGGTGAAGGAATTATATGCGGGTCGTAAGGTGACAGGTATTTTCCAGCCGCATCTATATACCCGTACCCGAGATTTCGCTGGAGATTTCGCTGCGAGTCTCTCTTTATTGGATGAGTTGATCTTGCTGGATATCTATCCGGCTCGTGAGGAACCGATTCCGGGGGTGAGCTCTCGGATCATTTTTGATAAGGTGACGATCCCTTCCAAGACGCTGTGTAAGAAGGAAGAGCTTTTGGACGTGGTTGCCGCCGGGAAATATGAGGTAGTATTAATGGTAGGCGCCGGCAATATCGACCGTTTGGTGGAGCCTGTAAAAGAGATTTTATGTAAACAAATAAGGAAACCGTGATCCGAATAATTTCCATAGTAGTAGCCACGTTGTTGTTCTGTTACATCGTGTTTGTGTCGTTTTTCTTTCGGGAAATACGTCAGGACTCTATTTGCCAAGATCTGCAAGTCGTGGTGAAAGACAGTCTGGATAAACACTTCGTGAGCGAGAGTGACCTTGTGTCTATACTGAAGAAAGCCGGGCTAGATCCGATCAAGCGGCCAATGGCCGACGTGAATACGGATCGGATAGAGACGGAATTGCTTAAGAATGAGATGATCGCCCAAGTGGAGGCGTATAAGACTCCTTCGGGGATTATCAAACTAGAGGTCATGCAAAAGATGCCTATCCTCCGGATTATGGGCGTAAGAGGTAGTTATTACGTGGATAATCTGGGAACCACCATGCCGATCAGTCGTCGGTATGCTGCGCATGTGCCAATTGTGAGTGGATATGTGGAAAAAGAGCTTGCGGTGACCGACTTATACAAATTTGCATTATTTTTGCAAGAGAATGAGTTCTGGAATGACCAGATTGAACAAATCTATGTCTATCCGGATAATGATATAGAACTTATTCCAAGAGTGGGTAACCACCGGATCATGTTGGGTACTTTGGATGAATTCGAAGAAAAGCTTGCGAATTTAAAGCTTTTCTATGAACAAGCGATCCCTAAAGTGGGTTGGGAAAAGTACAGTATGATTAATTTAAAATATAAGAATCAGATTGTTTGTACTAAAAAATAGATGATATGGCATACACAGACTTTATAGCAGCTATTGACCTAGGTACCTCCCATATGGTAGGAATGGTGGGGACTAAGAATGCGACGGGCGCTCTTTCAATCATCGCCTACGAAGTTGAGAACTCCGGCACCTGCATACGAAGAGGATGTGTATATAACGTGAAGGAGACGGCGAGTAAGATAAGACGCTTGATCCTCAAGTTGGAGAATAAACTGGGGGGGGCCAAGATCGGGCAGGTATATGTGGGACTGGGTGGCCAGTCACTCCGTTCTATCGAGCATACGGTTTGCAAGGTATTGGGAACGGAAGGTGTGGTCACGGAGGAGATCATAGACTCTCTTTATCAAGAGTGTAAGGATTATCGTCCGGATATGTTGACCGTTCTTGACGTGGTTTCTCCTTCCTATTTTTTAGATGATAAGCCAGAGTCCAACCCGGTGGGCGTGCCTTGTAGCCGTATCGAGGCTCGTTACAAGTTGATTGTTGGACGTCCTTCCTTGAAATTAAATATTGTCAATAGCATTTCGGAACAAGCGAAAATCGAGATCGCCGGTATTCTGGTGTCACCCCTCGCGTTGGGAGATGTTGTCTTGAGCGACAATGAGAAGGACTTGGGTTGCGCCTTGATCGGTTTCGGTGCCGGCGTGACGACGATATCTGTCTATAAGGGTGGTAAGTTGGCCAGCCTTTCCGTTGTTCCCTTTGGAGGTAATTTGATAACAAAAGATATAACCAATCTCAGGGTCGTAGAGTCTGAGGCGGAACGCTTGAAGATCACTTATGGTAGCGCGAAAGCGGACCGGGATAATGATATGACCATCCAAGTGAGTTTAGCGGATGGAATGGGCTTGCGTGAGATTAAGCTGGCCGAGTTGAACGGTGTGATCGAGGCCCGTATGGATGAGATCTTAGAGAATGTATATGCTCGTCTGGAGGCTACAGGCTTGATGAGCGTTCTCGGTGCTGGCATCGTGATTACGGGTGGAGGCGCCGCTTTGAAGAATTTACCGGCTGTTATGAGCGAACGCTTGAAGATGGAGGTTCGCTATTCAGCGGTTCGCAAGGGGATTGTCGCTAGTGGTGATTTAGTGGTTGCCAGCAATCCCGAATATGCGGTAGCCGTCGGCCTCTTGGCGAAAGGAACTAAGAATTGCGCGTTATATATTCCTCCTAAACCGGAGCCTAAGATTGAGCCGGTGGTTGAGCCTGAACCGACAGTGGAACCGACTCCGGAACCCGTCAAGGAGAAGCCGAAGAAAGAGAAGAAAAAAGGTCCCGGCTTGTTCGGGCGGTTGACAAAAGGAATCGATACCTTTGGTAAAACCCTCTTCGATGACGATGATAACGAGAGTAAATAACGTGATCTACGAATGTAATAAAACCGGAAGACAATGGACGATACAATATTAAATTTTAATTATCCTACGGATACTCCCAAAATCATTAAGGTGATTGGTGTTGGAGGCGGTGGCGGAAACGCTGTTACTCATATGTATAAGGAGGGCATACACGATGTTACATTCGTGTTATGTAATACGGATAATCAAGCCTTGAACCGTTCGGATGTTCCTATCAAGTTATTGCTGGGACGTGAGATCACGCAGGGATTGGGCGCAGGAAATAAGCCGGAACGTGCGATGATGGCGGCCGAGGAGAGTCTGGACGATCTTCGAGGTATGTTGAACGACGGTACGAAGATGGTATTTATTACCGCTGGTATGGGTGGTGGTACCGGTACGGGTGCCGCTCCGGTTATCGCTCGTATCGCGAAGGATATGGGAATATTGACGGTAGGTATCGTAACCATTCCTTTCTTGTTCGAGGGTGAGCGTAAGATTATACAGGCCTTGAATGGTGTGGAGGAGATCGCGAAAAACGTGGATGCCTTATTGGTGATCAATAACGAGCGTTTGCGTGAGATTTATTCGGACCTTTCCGTGATGAACGCTTTCGGCAAGGCCGATGATACCTTGACGATCGCCGCCAAGAGTATCGCGGAGATCATTACGCTTCCGGGTATTATCAACCTCGACTTCGCCGATGTTAACACCACGATGAAAGATGGTGGTGTCGCTTTGATGAGTAATGGTTTTGGTGAAGGAGAAGGACGTGTTCGCCAAGCGGTGGAAGACGCTCTGAATTCTCCGCTATTAAGTAACAACGACGTAAAGAACGCCAAGAAAATCCTGTTCAACGTATATTTCAGCGAGGAAGCCGAGTTGCGCATGGAGGAGATGAACGACGTGCATAACTTTATGTCCGAGTTCAACCGTGATATAGAGGTTATCTGGGGTACTGCCGTGGATAATACATTAGGTAATAAAGTGAAAATGACGATCCTCGCTACTGGATTTACGATGGATGATATTCCATTGATCGCTGATAAACGCAGGAATGAAGCCGCTCAGATGACGGAAGAAGAATTGCGCTTAGAAGAAGAGCGAATCGAGAAAGAGCGTAAGGAGCGTGATTTGATTGGTAAATATTATGGTGCTTCCGCACAAAAGGCGGGTCGTTTTACCTCTCGTGCGAAAGCGGTAGTTTTGACTCAGGAAGAGTTGGATGATGATGCCTTGATCGCTTTGATAGAGGATAATCCGACTTATAACCGGGATCCGAAGATCGTAGCCCGTGCCCGTTCCAAAGTAGCGGGAGAGGATATTCAAGTATCGGCTCCGACAACGGCGAAGCAACCGGCTAACCAACCTCGCCAAGATTCTCAGCGGGGGGGTAAACAAGTGATCAGTTTCCGATAGTTAATAATATAATAAGGATATGGATTTATTTGAACAAGTCAGTGAAGACATTAAAAACGCTATGAAGGCGAAAGATAAAGTCGCCTTGGAGACATTGAGAAATGTAAAGAAATTTTTCTTGGAAGCGAAAACCGCTCCGGGAGCCAATGATACGCTGATGGATGCGGATGCCTTGAAGATCATGCAGAAGTTGGTGAAACAAGGGAAAGATTCCGCTACGATTTATGTGCAACAGGGCCGTCAAGACCTAGCGGATGTTGAGTTGGAGCAAGTAAAAGTGATTGAGAAATATTTACCTCAACAAATGTCTGCCGAGGAATTGGAGAAAGAATTGAAAGCTATTATCGCTCAAGTCGGTGCCGCTGGCCCGAAAGATATGGGTAAGGTAATGGGTGTAGCCTCAAAAGCATTGGCAGGAAGAGCCGAAGGACGGATGATTTCCGAGACGGTTAAGCGTTTACTTAATTAATTGATTCATACGAAGACCGCACTAAGGGCATTCTGACAATTACTCGTTAGAATGCCCTTGGTACGGTTTTCTCGTATATACCTTTTCCTTTGACAATTTAATTCTTTAGAAAACCATGATTACTTTTACATGTTGTCTGATAGCCCTTATCGTTGGATATTTTACGTATGGTAAATTTGTCGAGCGGGTGTTTGGCGTAGATCCCTCCCGGGTTACTCCCGCTTTCACGAAACAAGATGGTGTCGATTATATACCCTTGCCTACTTGGAAGATTTTCATGATCCAATTTTTGAATATAGCGGGTCTGGGACCTATTTTCGGCGCTATCATGGGGGCTAAATTTGGGGTAGCTTCTTTCCTTTGGATCGTATTGGGAAGTATATTTGCGGGCGCTACCCATGATTTCCTATCGGGAATGCTTTCGTTGCGGCATGATGGAGAAAGTCTTCCTGAATTGATCGGACGGTATCTGGGGAACAACTTTAAGCAATTTATGCGGGGCTTTACGGTTATCTTGATGATCTTGGTGGGTGCTGTTTTCGTAGCTGGGCCTGCAGGGTTGCTGGCTAAACTGACTCCGGAATATCTAGATGCTACGTTCTGGATTATCGTCGTATTCATTTATTATATACTGGCTACTCTATTACCTGTTGATAAGATTATCGGAAAGATCTATCCATTATTCGCCATCGCTTTGCTATTTATGGCCGTAGGTATCTTGGTTATGTTATTTATTAACCAGCCGCCGTTACCTGAGATTACGGATGGACTTAGTAATACGCATCCGGGAGGCTTGCCTATTTTTCCGATCATGTTTGTTAGTATCGCTTGTGGCGCTATCTCTGGCTTTCATGCTACCCAAAGTCCATTGATGGCCCGTTGCATGAAAAGTGAGAAATACGCCCGTCCCGTATTTTACGGAGCGATGATTACCGAAGGTATCGTAGCCTTGATCTGGGCCGCCGCCGCTACGTATTTCTTCCATAATAACGGAATGGAGGAGAACAATGCCGCTGTCGTAGTAGACAGTATCACGAAAGAGTGGCTGGGCGCTGTCGGAGGTGTATTAGCGATACTGGGTGTGATAGCAGCTCCGATTACTTCTGGCGATACGGCTTTCCGCTCGGCTCGTCTGATTGTCGCAGACTTCCTGCATATGGAGCAAAAAACGGTGGTCAAACGTCTGATGATCTGTATTCCCATGTTTATCGTTGCGATAGGAATCTTATTATATAGTCAAAAAGATAAGGATGGCTTCGATATGATCTGGCGTTATTTCGCATGGAGTAACCAGACGTTGGCAGTATTTACCCTATGGGCCTTAACCGTATATTTGGTACAAGCAAAGAAATTATATGTGATAACCTTGATTCCCGCCTTATTCATGACGGCGGTATGTTCTACCTATATTTTTGTAGCTCCGGAAGGGTTTGGTCTTTCCTCCGGTTTTTCTCAACTTTTGGGGCTACTAGTTACATTGATCGTTTTCGGGATCTTCTTAGTCTGGAAAAGAAAGAAAGTATAAAAAAGGCTGGCTTACATTTAGCCAGCCTTTTCTGTCGTTATTGTTCAAGTGAATTAAAGCACTTGTATGCCTTCCTCACGGGCTTGTTCCTCCCCGGAAGGAGTGATTAATTTATAACCCTTGCCGTGGATGTTGATGATCTCGATACCCGGATCGTCTTTCAACAATTTACGTAATTTCGTGATATAAACGTCCATGCTACGAGCGTTGAAATAGTTATCGTCTACCCAGATTGTCTTCAAGGCGTAGTTACGCTCAAGGATCTCATTTGCGTGGGCGCACAACAAACTTAATAATTCGCATTCCTTCGTAGTAAGTTTCGTAACCTTGTCGCCGATAGCCAACGTTTGTTTTTGGGTATCGAACAAGAAGTTTCCTAACTTGTAGAAAGGAATATCTTTCATCTTCTTACCTTTCACACGGCGAAGGATAGCCTCGATACGAAGCAATAGCTCTTCCATGCTAAACGGTTTTGTCAAGTAGTCATCCGCGCCGATCTTGAATCCTTCCAAGATGTCTTCCTTCATAGTCTTGGCTGTAAGGAAGATAATAGGGATATCAGGATTGATAGAGCGAATTTCTTGTGCCAAGGTGAAACCATCTTTCTTTGGCATCATGACATCCAACACACAAAGATCGTATTTACCTTTGGTAAAACCTTTGTATCCGGCTTCTCCGTCAGAGAATAGGTCCGTTACATACCCTTTAGCTTGTAAGTATTCTCTTAAAAGCATTCCTAAATTCTCATCGTCTTCACAAAAGAAGATCTTTAGTTTTTCTTCCATAACTAACTTTTTATAAGAGGTAAAGTAATAATAAATTTTGTTCCAATGTTTCCGGCACCACTTTCAGCACGGATCGTACCTTTGTGGTCCTCAATAATTTTGCGTACGTAAGCGAGTCCGAGACCGAACCCTTTCACGTCATGCACGTTGCCTGTCGGTACGCGGAAGAAACGGTCGAATACCTTTTTCAGATATTCTTTCTTGATACCGATACCATTATCTTCCACGGAGATCAACAGCTTTCCGTTCTCGTTCCAAGTGCGTGCCATCAATGTAAGCGGAACTTCCGGGCGGCGGTATTTAACCGCATTGTCCATCAAGTTGAACAATACATTGGTGATATGCATTTCATCCACATATATATCCGATTCTGTAGCTTGCAGGTCTATATCCATTGTACCGCCGTACTTCTCGACCTTTAAAACGAAGGTGTTAGCAACGTTCGCTACCAAATCATTCGCGTCAATTTCTTTCAATTTAAGCGCTGCTTTCTGTCGTTCGAACAAAGACATCTGTAGCACTTTCTCGACCAAGAAGCTCAATCGCTTCGTCTCGTCGTTGATTACGCCGGATATATGCTTGAATACGTCCGGACTCTTCGTTATATCCGAATCCTTCAACATCTGAGCGGCGAGCGAGATCGTGGATACCGGTGTCTTCAACTCGTGCGTCATGTTGTTGATAAAGTCGTTTTTCATCTCGGATAACTTCTTCTGACGGAATACGATGTAAATCGTGAAGACGAAGGTTATCAACAGGATCAATGAGAATATAACCGATGGAACGATGAAAGTAATAGAGCTTGAGATATAATCCCCTTTCGTCGGAAAATAAACTCTCAGGTAGTTTAGTTTCGATGGGGGATCGTTCGGGAAAAGCACTTGGGTGATCACGTCAGAGGCGATCGGTTGCTTTTGGAATTCTCCGCTCTGGTATACTACATTTCCATCTTTGTTAATAACAGAAAACACAAACGGCAAGTTCAAACCGTTGTTAATAAATTCTGTTTTTAAGTAATTGTTTAGCTTTTTAAAATCTATACGTTCCTCGATCGGCTTTAGATTCGCGGTGTATAAGATGTTGTAAATCACCTCCTCTATCAGTCCACCTTGGTACTGGTAACGTCTTTTTAGTGTCTTCTGTAAATCTTTAGATGTGTTTACGATGCTGTTGGCAGACTGCCGTTTTGACAAGGAAGAGAGCGGCTCGAACTTATGGGCGCTAAAACTTTGCATCTCTATTTGTTGAACGGTTCCATTAGAATCCTTGATCTGTAATTGGTATTTCTCATGGTTGATCACTTGTCCTAGGCTTTGGGCATCCGGGGCATTTTGATACATGAAATTTGTCTCATCCCGGTTGATATCATCCTCGAGGTATTTACGGGTCTCATCCAATTCCAGATTCTTAGATACTTGGCGCAGGCTTCTTTTGACAGTCTCATTGAACTGTTCGCTGCGTGTCTTAAGTATAATGCTCACATAGTTTACCTGTAGGTATAATAACCCGGCGAAGGCAAAAGCCATAACTACCGCAAGCAACCAAATTGTCGACTTCCTCATATCAATATCTTTCTCTTAATATTGCAACAAATAACGTATGTTTTAGTTTAATATTTACACAAAAAAGGTAAAAATAATCCGTTTAAAATGTTAATAATACTTTGTGGGCATAGAGGATGTATGCTAGCTAAGCATTGAAACTCCGCTGTTAATGCGCTAGTTAGCGTTATTTTATCCTAAGTTTTTTATATATTATCCTAAGTAAAAACAAGTCCGGTGCGTTCTTTGTTGCGCCCGGACTTTATAAAGTCTCCACTTAGGGGATTAAAATCGATGTCCCGGAGGAGGACCCATCGGACCTCTTCCCCGTCCGCTTCTACCCGGCGTTTTCACGTCGCTGGCACTGGCTCCGCCTTTGAAGATGCTAAACCGATAGATGAAGTGTACCATGAAATAACTGCCTAGCGTGTTATATTCTGAGTCTTGTATATAGCTAGCGGTAACGGAACGGGAGATATTGCTTCGTTGTTGCAGGATGTCGTAGATCTTGAAACGGAGCGTCCCTTGGTTATTCTTTAAGAAAGACTTGGAGGCTGAGGCATTCCATAGGACTTCGTTCTGTTTGAATCCGTCCCCGTAGCCAGAGTTGGTAGACCAGTTCACGTCACTCTCTATCTTGAAATTGAGGGGCAGATAGATTGTCGTGTAACCGCCGGCTCCGTAATTGAAGGTGTTTTGGTTATTTTCCTTTTGCAGAGAGTTGCTGGTGGCATTGTAACGAATATTCCCGTTTACGCCCAGATCCAGATAAGAGGAGCGGAAGTCGATACCACCACGTTCGGACAATATGAGATTCCGGTTCGTATTCTTCTCCTCGTTGATATATCCGTTGCTATTAGCGAACGAGGCCATTGTCATGGAGTTGATGGAGAATTTCTTATTCTTCAAGGGGGTATTCAACATCATACGGACGTTGCCACTATAGTTGCCATTTACGTTTTTGTAAGTGGTGGTCTTTACACCTGTCTCTTGGTTATAAGAGGTATAACTTACGATATCGTTGATGATATAACTACCGTTTGCCATGATCATGAAGGCCCGTTGTTTCTCCGGCGTGAACTGTTGGAAACGAATAAATACGTTGTTCGTATAGCGGGGATTCAAATCCGGGTTACCGATCGTGATATTCGTCGGGTCCGAGATATCCGCTACCGGTTGTAATTGAGTCATGCTCGGTTGGCTGGTACGGCCATTATACATGATACGAAGATTCGTACGCTTATCGAACATATAGTTGAATTGAGCCATCGGGGAGAGGTTGACCACCTTACGGGTTATCTTGGATAAGGTCGTGTCGCCAACGAAATTCTCGCTGCTGGAATAGGATGGGTCCAGATTCAAGCCGATCGTGTAGTTGAACTTTTCCCGTTGAGACTTGAAGCTCAAGCTGGCCCGCTGGCTGATAAAGTTATTGCGATAGCTTTGGCTGTAGGCGGAATCTAATACATTATATATACCATCAGCGTCTTGGTTGTAAACATTCTTCAAGGCTTCTTGTTTCCGTTGGCTGATGCTATAAGTGGCTTGGATGAAATTATTATGCCCGATCGGTTCTACCCACGATACGTAGGCCCGGTAATTGAAACCTTTGTTGTCGTAACGTGAGCGCTGGTCGATAATGCTATTCTTCAAGGCATCAGTCTGGTTGAAATAAACGATGTCGGAACGGTTCATGCCGTCACTGTACGAATCGCTATTGCCTCCAGAAAGGGTGGCGCTGAACACACGTCCTTTGTTATTCAGCTTACGGCTGAAATCGATGCTGGCATTTAGGTTGTACCCGTTACTTTCCGAGTAATTACTGGATTTGTTGGTATTGACCGTATCCCGTTCGTTATCCAAGGTGGTAGCATCACTGAAATTGTCGTTCATGCTGTGGCTGAAGCTGAAACTCGGGCGGAAGATAAGTTGAGTCATCGTATCCGGTTTCCATTCCAAGCGAAAGTCTACGCCAAAGTTATCGCTCTTCGTACGGCTCATCGCCTCGCTATTATCATAGGAGGAACTATCTCCGGGAAGGATATTCTGCCGATCACTCTTGCTGCGAGCGTCATTGTCGGAATGGGAATAACGAGTATTTCCCCCAAGAGTTAGTTTATCCGGCTTGAATTCCTTGCTGAAGTTCAAACCTGCGTTTCCGGAAGAGGTGATACCGCTACCCGCTCCGAAACCTCCTCGTCGGCCTCCACCGCCTCCCATACCGGAGAACATTGTTGAGGCTAGATCGGAAAAGCCCATATTATTCGTGTTATTCGCTCCCCCCATGAACGTGATCTGGTCATTATTCACGAAACGATTGACCATGGCGTTGCCTTCATACCGATCTTTACTTCCGTATCCACCATATGCGTTGCCAAACCAACCTTGCTTCATGCCGGGTTTCACGGTTAGGTTGATGACGGTCTCTTCCTCTCCATCGTCGAAGCCGGTCATTTGGGCCATATCGCTTTTCTTATCAAGTACCTGTAATTTATCGATCATCTTGGCTGGAAGATTCTTGGAGGCCACTTTCGGGTCATCGGAGAAGAACTCCTTTCCGTCCACCATTACCTTTTTCACCTCTTTTCCATTGACGGTGATCTTGCCTTCGCTATCTACCTCCACACCGGGCATCTTTTTCAATAAATCCTCCAAAACGGAGCCTTCGGTTACTTTATAAGAATCCGCATTGTATTCCACAGTGTCGTTGCGAACGGTAACCTCGGGTGCCTTACCTATAACTACGGCTTCTCCCAACTCGATCGCTCCGTCGCTTAATTCAAGTTTACCTACGTTTACGGGGTTTTTCTTTCCGGTGATTTGCAAGGGTTGGTACAATGGATCGTATCCGATGAATGTGATGTGTAGTAAATAACTTCCTTTCTTTACGTTTTTCAAGGTAAAACTACCATTACGGGCGCTCACCACACCTCGTACCATGGCACTGTCTTTTACGTTCAGCAATCGTACCGTTGCTTGCTCGATGGGGGTATCACTACCTTGCTCAACGACAGATCCGGTAACATTAACACCGCTTTGCTGTGCGAAAGCCATCGGTGAAAAAAGGATCATCAACAACATCAAAAGGCACTTTCCCGATTTCATAACTATATGGATTACATTGTTTACAATTACGAAAAGATAGACATGGTTCATTCAAAATAGTTTAATATAACTTTTATGGATTTGATATTATTAACAATCCTGCAGGCCTTTGGATTTATGGAGAGTATTCTTAGAACAAGAACATTATAAAAGGTAAATAGTCCTTCAACTTAACTCGCAATATTTTCAAGGATTGTGTAATCCGGTATTCCACGGTTTTTATAGAAACCCCTAAGGCCTCTGCGATTTGGAGATTAGATTGTTCTCCGAATCGGCTAAGTTTAAATGTCTCCCGGTAATTCTCAGGCAATTCTTCGATTGCTTTCGTGATATTCTCTGTAAGCTCGTTTACGAAATAGGTATCAGGATTCTCAAATTGATCTTTAATCTTATCATAAATCAGGCTATGTACTCGCTCATGATACAATTGCCTTTTGATCGCATTGAGGCAACGATGCTTAACAGCCATAAAAAGATAGGATTTCAAGGATATCTCTACAAATAAGGAATTTCGGTTTTCCCATATAAATAACATTAGCTCCTGAATAAGTTCTTCGGCATCCTCATCAGAAACATATTGGGAAGCATATTCGCATAGTGGCGAATAAAATTTGATAAACATCTGTTTAAAAGCGTCTTTACTTCCTAATTGTATTTGTTCAATTAAAGTAGAATCATCCATAGCACCTTCTTCATCCTTTCTTTTCTGTAAGCAAAGATATATTTTATCTTGGATATTCAAGGTTAAAATTAGGGTAACCACATCGAAATATCACTTTTAGGACATCCTTATCACAAGATATACTTACTTTACCGATGAAGTACTACTTACTTTACTGATGAAGTATATATCCTATGGAAAAGTAGGTAAGTCTAAAGTCTTCCGTAAAAAAATGCTTTTTAGTTAAGGGTGTGTTCGTTCAGGATTGTCTTAGTTATAGAAACAGATAAGAATGAAAACTGAAAATAGACATATTAATATCCAAGAGCCGGAAGGTATGATGCTTTTACGGTATATAAAGGACACAGCTTCCAATGAGGAAAAATCTTATATTGAAGCTTGGCTGGAAGCGGATGAAAATAATAAGAGGATCTTATTACAGACCGCCCGTATATATTATGCGAACAATGCGATGGAACGGATCGCTAGCCGAAATCCATTGATTGCCTACGAAAAGCTGGAACAACGATTAGCAAAACGGACCCGTTTATATTGGCTGAAGAGGTTCTCTGCTGCTGCGGCTTGTATAATTGCTATCATTGGGCTATCAACCTTATTTTCCCATAGAAAGGTTGATTCTGAATTTGGAGATCCTCAAATTATAACACTTCAGGCAAATGCGGGAGTCCGTACACGCTTTAATTTACCGGATGGTACTGTTGTTTATCTAAATTCGGGTAGTGTTTTATCCTATCCGATGTCTTATGACCAAAAAGAAAGAAAAGTATGTTTATCAGGAGAAGCCTATTTTAAAGTCACTCACAACGAAAAACAACCTTTTATTGTCAGTACTTCAGGAGATCAGCATAGGGTTAGAGTTTTAGGCACGGAGTTTAATATACAAGCTTATGGGGATGAGAATATAATTTCGACTACTTTAGTGACGGGCTCCGTAAATCTCGAGGTGAAGAATAAATCAGGGAATGTGAGTCATAGGACGTTACTACCATCCGAAAAAGCGATTTGCAACTTGGATAAAGAAGAAATTTCTGTGATGAAAATAAATACGATCTATGAAACCGCATGGATGGATGGCAAACTGATGTTCAAGGATACGCCTTTACCTGAGGCTTTGAAAAAATTGTCATATTACTATAATGTTGAATTTGTGATTCAGGATGCGGAGATTAAAAGCTATTGTTTAACCGGTATTTTAGATAATAGGCTGCTATCTCAGACACTAGACTATTTGAGAATATCTTCAAATATTGATTATCGTATAGAAGATATGAAGACAGATGATAGCAAAGGTACTAACCGTACTCGGGTTATACTTTGGAAAGGAAAATAAAGAAAAATGTATAATAATTAAATAATATGGCCTATGGAATAAAAGAACAAGAATGTAGACTTGATCTATCTAAAAAACATACGGGAAAATGTTACCAGCATCTTCCCATATGAAACAATTTGATAGAGGTCTTTAAACCGACTAAGAAATTTATTTTTTAATCTTAAATCAATTACAAAAATATGATGAATAATTTATATTTCCAACTTGATGGAGATAAATCAGCGTTTGTCAGGTTGGTATCTAAAATATCAAGAATTATGAAGTTGACCTTATTTCTTGTATGTTTATCAATTAGTATGTCATTTGCTATGACAACAAATGCTCAAAGCACCTCACTTTCTTTTAAAGCGACAGATCAATCTATAAAAGAAGTTTTGGAACTGATTGAAAGTCAAACTGATTTTCACTTCTTTTATAATAGTAAATTAGTTGATATCAATCAAGTAATATCTGTTGATATAAAGGATAAAGACGTGTTCACTACATTAGATCATATATTTAAGAATTCGAATATACGATATA
The DNA here is from genome assembly GCF_000436315.1 of Parabacteroides sp. CAG:2. Taxonomy (NCBI): domain Bacteria; kingdom Pseudomonadati; phylum Bacteroidota; class Bacteroidia; order Bacteroidales; family Tannerellaceae; genus Parabacteroides; species Parabacteroides sp. CAG:2. The sequence continues at coordinate 56,802 of NZ_FR885259.1, forward strand.
AAATAGTAGGAAAAGATGTGATTCTATCAGTAAAAGGCAGTAAGTCTGATCAAGATGAAAAGACAGTAACAGGTACTGTTGTTGATGAGGCGGGGGAGCCTATTATTGGTGCAAATATTGTAGAGAAGGGTAAAGCAAATGGAACTATGTCTGATTTGAATGGTCATTTCTCTATTGTAGTGTCTTCCGATGCGGTACTCCAGATTTCTTATATTGGATTTTCTCTTCATGAAGAAGCCGTGAAAAATAAAAATGTACTTCAGGTCATTATGAAAGAGGATACACAAAAATTAGATGAGGTTGTTGTTGTTGGTTATGGCTCAGTTGACAAAAAAGAGTTGACTTCTGCTGTAACCGCTGTTTCTAGTAAAGACTTTTTACAAGGAGCATTTACAAGTCCGTTGTCAATGATCGATGGAAAAGTATCAGGCGTTAATGTCTCGAATGCGGCAGCGGCAGATCCTAACTCTTCTCCTAATATCCAGATGCGAGGTGCTTCTTCCATAGAGGCAGGGAATTCGCCATTGGTTATTATAGACGGAATGCCGGGTGCAGATTTAAGAAGTGTCGCTAACCAAGATATTGAATCAATTACAATATTGAAAGATGGTTCGGCTGCAGCGATTTATGGTTCACGTGCGGCGAATGGAGTTATTTTGGTGCAAACAAAAAAGGGAAAGGCTGGAAAAGTTTCTATATCTTATGATGGCTATATCGATCATGATATGGTAGCTAATCAACCAAAAGTACTTTCTGTAGATGAGTTTCTTGCGCATGAAAGAGATGTAGATTTTGGTCATCGGGTGGATTGGTATGACAAATTGTTGAATAAGAGTAATCTGGGTCAAAGTCATTATTTAGCTGTTTCAGGAGGAAGTGAAAATTTGACCTTTAGAGCTTCTGCCAATTATAAGAAGAAAGATGGCTTGGATATAGCGTCTTCTAGAAAAGAGTATGGAGTTAGAATGGGATTCACCGCAAAGACATTAGAAGGTCTGTTAGAGATTCAAGGAAACTTGTCCACGCGAGTTATCAATGAGGAATATGTGGATTATGGCGTATTTCAGCAAGCGGTAAAATTGAATCCGACTCATCCATTGATGGATGAAAAAGATCCTTCTAAATATAGTACTCTGTATGGGTTTGATACCTATAATCCTGTAGGATGGTTGAAAGACAAGGAGGATGGAGGTGATAGACAGTTTTCCCTTGCTGATTTTAAAATGAAACTAAATATTTTACCGACGCTAAATACTGAATTATCTCTAGCTAGACAGGGGCAAGAGTATTTTAAGCGTATATATGTTAATTCAAATCATAAGGAATCTATAGATAATATGCGTTCCGGACGAGGAACTCTGCAGGAAGAAAATTATACGGATTATACATTGGAATGGATCGGTAATTATTTTACGACAATTGACAAGCATACAATTAAATTAATGGCTGGATATTCGTATCAAGAGTTTAATCATCGTAGTTTTTCTTCAGAGAATGCAAATTTTCCTTCGGATGCGATGTCCTATAACAATCTGGAAGCTGGAGATTGGAATATGGCAGCAGGTCGTTTAGGGGTATCTTCGTTGAAAGAAAAAGAAAAGACAATAGGTTTTCCTGCGCGATTGATTTATAACTATGATGATACTTACTATTTGACGGCTTCTGTTAGATATGAAGGAAATAGTAAATTTGGGGCAAATCATAAATGGGGATGGTTCCCTGCAGCCTCTGCAGCATGGCGAATGTCAAGTTTGCCTGCTATTAAAAATATTGAGGCCATCAATGATTTAAAACTCCGTTTTTCATATGGAGTTACAGGACGCTCTGGTTTCCCAAAGTATTCAGCGTTGGCTCGTTATGAGCAAGGTGGGTATTGGCTAGACGATAATGGACAATGGACCCAAGCGTGGGGACCTACGAATAATCCTAATCCTGATTTACATTGGGAAAAGCAGATATCTTATAACTTGGGTGTGGATTTTTCTCTTTTAAAGAATAAGTTATCAGGTAGTTTGGATGCCTATGTAAAACAAGGTAAAGAAGTAATTTCTAATTATGACGCTCCACTACCCCCTTTTATGTTTGATCAGATATTTACAAATGTAGCTTCTACTAGTTCAAAAGGTTTGGAACTGACTTTAAATTGGGATGTTGTAAACATGAAAGATTTTAGTTATTCGACTAATCTAGTTGCTTCTTTTACGAAATCTAAACTGGATAAATTCTCGAATGGTACATATCAGAAAGGATATATGGATCGATATTTACTGCCAGCTCCCGGAAATCCCGGCTATGCCCAACGCTTACAAGACGGAGTGGAAATTGGTTCTTTTTATGGCTTAAGATATGCGGGAGTTGATGATAATGGCAATATGTTGGTTTGGAAAGACGCTAAAATTGGAGGAGAAAAAATACTCGCTAATGGTGAAGCTAGTGATACAGACAAAGATTATATTGGCCATGGAACACCTAGATATTCTTTGTCTTGGGGGAATACATTTCGATATAAAGGATTTGATTTAAGTCTATATTTCCAAGGGCGCTTTGACTATCAAATATTGAATATGTATCAAATGTATTATGGATTAGTTGCTGAACCGGGTATGAATTTATTAGAAGATGCTTATGGAAAGAATGGGCATATTAAGTCAGGAAAAGTGATGTGTGATTATTTTTTGGAGGATGGAGATTATTTTAGGTTGGATAACATAACTTTAGGATGGACTCCAAAATTAGATACAAAGTGGATTAGCAATTTACGGGTATATGCGACAGTTAAAAATGCGTTTACTATTACGAAATATTCAGTAATGGACCCGACATCTGTGGATATAAATGGTCTAGAACCAGGTATTAGCGGTCTAAATGTGTATCCTATTGCCAGATCATTCACATTTGGAATTCAAATTTCATATTAATCTTAATTTCATTTATTATGAAGAAGTTTAAATATATAATAGTTCTTTTCGTAATGGGATTAATCTCATTTTCTTGTACAGATTTAGATGAAGAGATTTTTAGTGAGATTACAACGGATAACTATTATCAAAATAGCAATAATATTTATGCGGCGTTGGTGAATAACTATGCTAAGGCTTTTAGTACGGGTTGGTCTGATGCTCGATACTTTTTACAGGAAGTTACTGCCGACCAGTTAATGATTCCGACAAGAGGAAAACATGGTTATAATGGTGGGGAGTATGTTCGTTTGCATGAGCATAAATGGACTGTGGAGGAGAATTTCGTATATAATGGTTGGGCTGCTCCTTTTCAAGGTATAGCATTATGTAATAATACATTGTCTGATTTTGAAAATCTAGATTTCTCTACGTTTAAATTGACGGAAGAAACGAAAAATGAATATATAGCCGAATTAAGAGCTCTTCGGGTTTGGAATTATATGTTTTTAATAGATTTCTTTAGGCATGTACCAATTGTTACAGATATAGAAGAAGTGAAGGCTCAATCTACACCCCTAGAAGTATTTAACTTTATGGAGTCAGAGCTTTTAGCTATATTACCGGACTTACCTAAAAATAGGGGGGTATCTAGGTTTGATCAAGCAGGAGTAGCTTCTATACTTGTCCGTTTATACTTGAATGCGGAAAAATGGATAGGAATCTCAAAATATGATGAATGTGAGCAAATGGCTCAGGCTATATTAGATGGAAAATATGGAGAATATAGTATTGACCCTGATTATAGAGGCCCGTTCCGCTCGGGGATAAACGGTTATAGATCTAAAGAGAATATTATGGAATTTGCGATTAAGAAAAATTATTTTGAGGCATCTTGGCTATATAATATGTGGATGCACTATCAAGATCGTTATTCCTTGGATAATGACTGGCAAGGTTGGAATGGAGGTAATTTAGCACCGTCTCGGGACTTATATGGAAATTTATACCAAGATAAATTAGGTATGCCGTTTGAAAAATTCCCGGATGGAGATATCCGAAAGAAAGCTTTTAGAGTTATTTCAAATGATGGAGATTATGAGGGCTTTTTCTTGATGGGAACTCAATATAAATTTGATTATGAAAAAGGGTATGGATTTACAGATGAAGTAATAACTGGTACGGAAGAATATAATGGTAAACCTCTAGTTTATGTGGATCAAGTTGGACGTTTTTCGGAGGGAGAGACTGGTTTAGCCAAAGGCTCTCATGTAATTTACGGAGAAGAGAATACGGGATATCGTTTGATAAAATTCCCTTGGTTACCTCAATCGAAAGATTTGTTCCAAATGAACTCTATTCCAGAGATCAGATTGGCAGAGATTTATTATTCGTTAGCTGAATGTAAATATAGATCAGGGGATAAGATAGGGGCTGCTCGGTTGCTGGATGCGGTTAGGAAACGTTATTATAAAGCGGAAGATTGGTCTAAATTTAGTTACGAATCTAATATCTCGAAATTAACTGATGATGAATTTGTCGATGAATTAGGTCGTGAGTTCATAGGAGAGCGTCATCGTCGTATTGATTTAATACGATGGAATCGTTTTAGTGAAGGTGCGTGGTGGGATAAAACTCCGGATGCGACGAATCAAGACGTATTTCCGATCCCTTATCGTGCTTTGAATGCGAATCCTTTGTTAAAACAAACAACAGCTGGCTTTTAATAAATAGAATCGATATATGAAACAGTTTATAAATGTAAAAAGAGTATTTACCGTATTGATTATACTTTTGTTATTAATATCGTGTAGGGTCGAAACTGATTATAGACCATTATTTGACAAAGATTTATCAAATGCTGATTATGATAGTTCGGTTTGGACCTTTAAAAATGGCATACTTACTGCCACTGCCGATCAATCTATTTGGACGAAGGTGCAGTATGAAAATTTTATCTTGGATTTAGAATTCAAGACAGATGTGAATACAAATAGTGGGGTTGTGATTTATTGTACGGATAAGGGTAATTGGATCCCATCTTCCATTGAGATTCAAATAGCGGATGATCATCATCCTGAATGGCAATCATATCCAGAATATTGGCGTTGTGGTTCTATTTATGGACATAAAGGAGCAAATGAACAATTGGTCGTGAAGAAACCGGGAGAATGGAACCGCATGATTGTCACTGCTAAAGGTCAGCAGATAGATATCGAATTGAATGGGAAACATATTGTTTCGGCTAATTTAGCAGATTGGACTTCTGGAACAACAAATCCAGATGGAACAGAGATTCCGGAATGGCTACCAATCCCGTATGCGAATATGCCAACAAAAGGTTATATTGGTTTGCAAGGGAAACATGGAGAATCTAATATTTGGTTTAGGAATATTCAACTGAAACAACTTTAAAATCATCATTATTATGAGACATATATCAAGAAGAGATTTTTTGAAGACAGGAGCTTTAGCAGCAGGTTTAACGATCGTACCAAATTCTGTTTTAGGTAAAACGCATGGGTTTACTTCACCAAGTGATAAATTGAATATTGCTGGAGTTGGTGTCGGGGGAATGGGCCGTGGTAATTTACGGAATATGAGTACAGAGAATATTGTGGCTTTATGTGATGTAGATTGGAGATATGCAGAGAAGACTTTCAATGATTATCCAAAAGCAAAAAAATTTAAAGATTGGCGTGTTATGTTCGATGAGTTCGGAAAATCAATTGATGCGATATTGGTTGCTACTCCAGACCATACACATGCGGGAGTTACTGCTCATGCTATTACATTAGGGAAGCATTGTTATACTCAAAAACCTTTAACCCATTCTGTCTATGAATCTCGTTTACTAGCAAAACTCGCTAAAAAATATAAAGTAGCGACACAAATGGGTAATCAAGGAAATTCTTTTGATTGGTGTCGTCAAATAACAGAGTGGATTCAATCCGGTGTTATTGGGGAAGTATATGAAGTTCATTGTTGGACAGATCGTCCAATTTGGCCTCAAGGATTGATGCAACCTAGCGATAATCTGAAATGCCCGAAGACTCTTGATTGGGATTTGTTTATTGGGCCAGCGCAAAAAAGACCATATAATCCAGTTTATACGCCTTGGAATTGGCGAGGATGGTGGGACTTTGGAACGGGTGCTTTAGGAGATATGGCTTGCCATATTATGGACCCACTTTATTGGGCACTTGATTTGAAGTATCCGATAAGTGTGATAGGTAGTTCAACCTTGAGTAATTTATATTCGCCACCTCATGCACAAATTGTAACTTATACGTTCCCGGCTCGTCCCCCAAAAGGAAACACAAAAATGCCAGAGGTTAAGGTATATTGGTATGATGGAGGTTTAATGCCTCCTCGTCCGGAGGAATTAAAAGATGGACAAATGATGGGAGATGAAAATGGTGGTATTATTTTTATTGGGACAAAAGGGAAAATCATGACTGGCTGTTATGGAATGAATCCAACTTTATTGCCCGTATCTGATATGGAACATTTTAATCAGCCTAAGCCTTCAATACCAAGAGTTAAAGGTGGTAATGGCAATATTTGGGCTACGAATGCCCATGAGCAAGATTGGATTCGTGCTTGTAAAGAATCTCCAGAAAACCGAGTAGAATCATCTTCAAATTTCCAATTCTCCGGACCTTTTAATGAAATGGTAGTAATGGGAGTTCTTGCGGTACGTCTTTCTGGTCTTCATGGACTACATAGAGAATTGTTATGGGATGGAGAGAATATGAAATTTACCAATATATCTCCTACTGACACAATTAAGATTGTAACAGTTGATGATTTTAAAGTTGTTGATGGTGATCCTCGTTTTGATCGTCGTTTTGCGGACTTTAATGCTCTTGATGTTGCGAATGAGTGGATTAAGCATACTTATAATAATGGTTTTAGTTTACCTAGTATGCCATTCTGAGAACATAGAAAGGTCGTGAACTACTGTTGGATGTCATTTAGTTAAAGAGTATCCGTAATAGATAGAGGTTATTTCTTTTCAAGAGGAAATAACCTCTTCTTATTTTTTTATTTTATATTTGTTCGGTCAATATGTGCTAGAGGAGATGGATGTAGAACGGATATACCTAGAACGATTACGAAGCGGTTCATACAGAGACTTTACGAAACTGTATGAATCATACGCTTCACGCTTATATGCGTTCGCATTGCACTTGACTCATTCTGATGCTCTTGCAAAAGATATTGTACAAGAGACTTTTATCAAAGTGTGGGTGCGGAGAGAACAGATTGATTTAGATATGTCTTTCAGTGCTTTCCTATTTACGATGGCCAAGAACCAATTATTGAATGAGTTTCGTAGGCAGGCAAATAGTCCACTTTTTTTGGAAGATGTTGTACTGAATGAGTCTGGAGATGGAGAGGAAACAGCGATTGAACGTAAATTATCTTTTGAGGAATTTAACCATAGACTGGAAATAGCGAAACAAAAGTTGACACCTCGCCAACGAGAACTGTTTGAGTTAAATAAGGAACAAGGTATAACTATAACAGAAATAGCGGCTAAAGCCTTTATTTCAGAACAATCTGTGCGTAACCAGTTATCGCAAGCCTTACATGTTTTAAGAAAGGAGCTCGGTAAGTATGCTTTGCTGTTCTCTCTTTTCTTTATCGGATAAATAAAATTGAAAAAATAATATTCTTATGTTTTATAACATCTAAAAAGACATGTTATAAATTAACGGCTCATGTGTATACCTTATAAAAAGGGTATTATGCAGGAATCACATACATATTATTTGCTCTCAAAGTACATGGATCATACGATCTCTACGGAAGAGTTGAAAACACTACGGCTTTTGGTTAATTTGTCTGATGATGATGAATTATCGTTGTCATTGTCTCATTTATGGGAAAATGGGCGACCCTTTGAAGAGGTTGATGAGAGAATCATACGAGATATGTTCAGCGGGATTCAAAATCGAACGAGAAAAGAACGATTCGTTATGGTGTTTAGGAAACTGGCTCGTATCGCCGCAATACTATTAATACCTTTATTAAGTGTATTGTCTGGTTATTTATATTTCAATCCAGTCAATCAGGAGGAGGGTATTGGTAATTTAGTGGTTCATGCCGATAGAGGGGAAAGATCGGGGGTGACTTTACCGGATGGAACACAAGTAAAACTAAATGCGGAATCGAGCTTAAGTTACACTCACGATTTCGGTCGAGAGCTTCGACAGGTTAATTTAGAGGGAGAGGCCTATTTTGAGGTGACTCGGAATGAGGATAAACCTTTCGTGGTACATACAAAATATCTGGATATAGAAGTGTTGGGCACAAGTTTTAATGTGTATTCGTATGAACGGGAGAATGTCATGGAAATGGCCTTGATATCGGGACGGATCAAGATACAGACTTGTTCAGAGCCTTCTCGTGTCGTTTATCTAAAACCGAATGAAAAAGCATTGTTCAATAAAGAATCGGGTATTATAACCGTGGAGAAAACAGATAATCGATTTGAAACGGCATGGTTAAGAGGAGATCTCGTTTTCCGATCAACGACATTAAGTGATGTCTTGGCTAAACTAGAGCGTAGATATGGCGTGAATATCCATTTGAATGATTCTTCTTTAGCGAATGACTTATTTACCGGAAATTTTGATAGTGAATATATCGTAGAGGTAATGGACCTTTTAGAGAGGCATTATGACTTTACATATGATGTACGAGGAGATGATATCTTTATACATCCTTGAGCGAGTGAAAATAAAAATGTACAACCTTAAATCAGTTCTTATGCGACAAGATTCTTCATAATAAAAACGGAACCGAAAAATGGTCGAGATTTTCCGGTTCCCCAATTAATACTCCATTTACGAGAATGGCGATTAGGCCATAAAACGGATTGTATCAATTTAAAAAAATAATATATGTTCAAAAGTAGAAAAAATCAATGTAGCTATATAATTTTTTTGGCTCTATTTCTGTTTTTTAATCCTATTTTGGTATTAGCTCAGACAGGAAGTGTCAC
>NZ_FR885259.1:65757-99102 GCF_000436315.1 Parabacteroides sp. CAG:2
TCTTTCCATGAAGAATGCTACATTAAAGCAATTTTTTGAGGCTGTAGAGAAGCAAACCACATATATATTCTCTTATCGGGATGCTATAGTGGAAGGAAAGAAGGAGGTAACTTTAAACGTGACGAATCAGCCGATTCAGCGTTTGTTGGATGATGTATTGCATCAAAGGGACTTGCAATATACGATGACAGGCCATTCAATTGTCGTAACTTTAAAGACTGCAGGTAAAGTAAAGCAGGTATCTGGTACTGTGGTGGATAGTAACGGCGAACCGATTATCGGAGCGAATGTTGTTGAGAAAGGGACTACGAATGGAACGGTAACGGATATCTCGGGAAATTTCTCATTAAATATAGATGATACCGGTATTTTACAGATCTCGTATATTGGGTTTAATACTCAAGATGTAGCAGTGAACGGAAAATCAAGTTTAATGATAAACTTGAAGGAAGATACTCAAAAACTGGATGAGGTAGTCGTTGTTGGTTATGGCGTGCAGAAGAAGTCGAATGTAACGGGATCTGTGGCTTCTATTAAGACGGATGATTTTAATGATTTAAATATGGATGTGTCGCATGTTATTCAAGGACGTGTGGCTGGTGTCAATGTTTCCAATGGGAACATTATCATTCGTGGAGCGGCTTCTATCAATGGCGCGGATCCGTTGTGGATCGTGGATGGAGTGCCGGGTAGCGCTCCTAATTTTAATGATATAGAATCTATCGAGATCTTGAAGGATGCGGCTTCTACTGCTATTTATGGTGCCCGGGGAGCAGGTGGTGTGATCCTTGTTACCACTAAAAAAGGAAAGATAGGGAAACTTTCTATTAATGCGAGAGTAAACTTTGGAATAGAGACTCCGATCGATTTGCCGGATATGCTGCATACCGCAGACTTTATTGACCGGAAACTGGCGGCAGGCTTCCCTAATAATCCCAATTCCGGCTGGGATAATCCCGCTTCGCTACCAGATACAGACTGGGAAGATCTGGTTTGGCGTAATGCTTTTAGGCAAAACTATTTTTTACAGATGACAGGTGGTAATGAGAAAACTACATTTAATATGTCTGCGGAGTTCTACAAGAATCAGTTTATCGAACGTTATTCATTTGAGGATGCGGGTAATTTTCGTGTGGCTAGCCAGACAAATATAAGTAAACGTGTGAAATTTTCTGAGATCCTGACTGTTGGTTTTAATAATACGGATCCCCATTTGTATGGGCAGACGAATAATGATTATGTTTATTACCGCCAAGTTCCTACGATGGTGCCTTATGATAATACCAACGAAGCTGGTGGAGGTTGGGGGAAACATCCGGCAGGTGGTTACTACGAGGGACCTAATCATGTGGCTACACTAATGTCGCATCATGCGAATGAACGTAGGTTTTGGGCCCGGGCAAATGCGATTTTGGATTGGGAGATTATCAATGATTTAAAATTCCAAGCGAATTTCTCTGCCAATTTTGACTCCCATGCGAATAATTTGTTCTTAGAATCATGGAATTTGGGATCTTTGTCTCAACAGGATTATTACTCGAAAGATTATGGCTCCGGTTATGATTTACGTATGTTATATACATTGACTTATGATCATACTTTTGGGGAGAAACACTATGTAAAAGGTATGGTTGGCTACGAGGCTTATCGGGCGACGGCTTCTTCGGCAGGTGGTTGGAAAAACGGCTTCTTGGTTCAGCCTTCGGATGATATTAGTTTAGGTACGGGAGATAAAGATGTATCCGGAACGAAAACGGAAGGTCGTAGTTTATCCCAGTTCGCTCGTGTAAACTATGCTTATGATGACAGGTATTTGCTAGAGGCTAGTATTCGTCGGGATGGTTATGATAACTTTGGTCCAGAGAATCGGTTTGGTGTGTTTCCTTCGGCTTCTGTTGGTTGGAATGTGGGAAAAGAGAGCTTTGTAAAGGATAATATAACATGGATGTCTCAATTAAAACTGAGAGGAAGTTATGGTAAAATTGGTAACAATACAATTCCTCAATTCTTGTATGAACCTTCTTTTACGAATAATTATCTATATTATTCATATGATGGGCAAAATACGCAGAGAGGATTCTGGTATTCAAATGTTGCGAATGCTACGATTAAATGGGAAGACGTGGCCCAATGGAATATAGGTGTTGACGCAAGTTTTCTGGATAATCGCTTGAATACGACAATCGAGTATTATGATAAGAAAACTTCCGATATGCTGTATTCAGTAGGTGTGCCACCTTCTGCCGGGCCTTCTTCGGAACCATTTAGCGAGACCTCTTCTTATCGGGCTAATATCGGAAAGATAAGCAATAGAGGTTTCGAATGGATGGTTCAATGGAGGGATTCCTATAAAGATTTCAGGTATGACGTGGCTTTTACGTTGTCTACCAACAAGAACAAAGTGGTAAAGTTAAGTGACCAAGTGAATCCGATCATTTGGGCTGGAAGCGATGCGGCTTTGAATAGTTCTATTTATCGTACGGAAAATGGGCAACCGATGGGACAGATGTATGGGTATGTAGTGGATGGCATTATTCAAGACCAAGCGGAAATCGATGCCTTAAACGCTCAATCTCCGGATGGATTGTACCAACAAGCAGGTACGGCTCCGGGTGATTTGAAATATAAGGATTTAAATGGAGACGGAAAGGTGACGAATGAGGATAAGACATATATCGGTAATCCTTGGCCGGATTTGATGTATGGATTGAATATAAATTTGTCATGGAAAGGCTTTGATTTAAGTATGGGCTGGTTAGGAAACGCAGGTGTTGATGTCTTTAATAGCGCTAAGCTTTATGAAAGAAGTTTCTATGGCGACTATAATACGACTTATAAGGTATATGAGGCGTGGAGTCCGACGAACCGGGCTACTTCACATCCTCGAGTAACGAAAGAGGATCCGAATGGAAACTTCAAGAATGTCTCCTCTTATTTTGTGGAGGATGGTTCTTTCTTTAAATTGAAGAATTTACATTTCGGCTATAATTTACCGAAATCAATACTTTCTCATTTGAAGATAGAAGGTTTGAAGTTTTATATTAACTGCGATAATTTATTTATTATCACAAAGTTCCAAGGAGATCCTGAATTGGGTGGTGGATATTTGGAACGAAATATGTATTCTGTGAAACGGGCTCCCTCCACCCGCACCATTATGGGCGGTTTAAGTTTAACCCTCTAAATTAATAGGAAGATGAAGAAATTAGTTATATTATTAGCTGCTGCGTTAACTTTTAATAGTTGTTCGGATAGTTTTCTGGATTTATCAAATCCCAGTGCGTTATCTCCAAGTGTCTACCCTAAATCTATGGCGGATATGGAGACTATCGTAACTTCAGTTTATGCGAATATGGTCGCTGTGCCTTTGTATGGAAAAAGGGTTATGGCGAAAGGGACATTCTGTGTGGATCATACGGTAGATATGGCTTGGACTGGTGACGCCAACTGGAACCAGTTGGCGACCAATCAAGTGACTTCTGATAATGCTTACATTGGGACGTTATGGATTGGTTATTATAAAATGATTTCTTGTGCGAATACCGTATTGGAGCAATTGGAAAGAATCGACAAGGAGAAGTTTACGGATGCGGATTTAGCAAGACTTTCGCAGATGAAGGGAGAAGCTTTGTTTTGGAGAGGTTGGGCACACCAACAGTTAGTAGCGTTTTTTGGGGAGGGATATCCTTGCAACGGGGATGGCGATAAAAAAGGTGTACCTGTTCGTTTACAGGTAGCATCGACTCCGGATATGCTAAATATAGAACGTAGCACGGTGGCCGAGGTTTACGATCAGATCTTGAAAGATTATGAGGCAGCCAAACTTTTGCTACCTGCCGTATGGGAAGAGCGGGCGGACTATCCACGTCCAACCTCTGTTGCCGTTGCTAGTTACATCGGGCAAGCGAATTTGTATATGGGTAATTATGATGCGGCAAAGAAAGCGTTGAAAGAGGTTATTGATTCTTCCGGAAAAGAATTGCTCCCTTTCAATGAATATGCGAAGATGTTTAATGAGGATCAGGAGAAATTTAATAGAGAATCGATCTTAGAGATTAATTTCCGTAATGGGGATACTTCCGGATATTTTTGGTATGGAGAAGGTTCTCAATATGGATTGATCGCTGCCTTATGTTTCCAGAACGCAAGTGGAGATGTTGAGGCGGCCGGTTGGGGTAATATTTTCTTTCATGATGCGAATATTAAACGTTTTAATGGAGATCCTCGTCTGGATATCGCCGCTTTGCGTCCGGGAACTCCTGTTATTATGAATGGACAGCAGACGCAGGTTCTGAAATATAAGGATACGGAGGCTGACATTCAAGGTTGGAGCATGCGAAAATACAATCCGTTGAAAAGTACGGTGAATGAGTTGAATTTAGGGGTTGGTATTAATATGTATTTGATGCGTTTGGCGGATGTATATTTGATGTATGCGGAAGCTTGTCAGGCTACGGGAGATGAGGTAAATGCCCGGAACTATATGAATCTGGTAAGAAGAAGAGCTTATAATGGAGATAGTTCCCATGATATAACGGCTAGTGGAGAAGCTTTGAGAGATGCGATTCGGGAGGAACGTTTCATGGAGTTCTGCGGTGAGGGCGTACAACATTGGCAAGATGTTTGCCGCTGGAAGGTCTTGGATGAGGAGATTAGCCGTTGGTATGGAAAGACACGTGTTGGTAATCCGCATTATGATGCGAAAGATTTGTATTTCCCGATACCCAAGGTTGAAATGGAGAATAATCCGAATATGACACAAAGCATAGGTTACGAGAACGAGTAGATATAACTTGTTGAAAAGTTCATCAAAGAAAAGGAATAGGATAGTTCTCTTGGGATCGCTAATCCTATTCTTTTTTTATTCCTTTATGATCATATTAAATCTTATTGAATAATGAAGATGATAGATGTATCGAAAGTAAGAGTCTTTCGGGTGTGTCTCTTTGTATTGTTTATGCTCTTTATGCGGATAGGTTGGGCCTCAAATGATGATAGCACCTATAATATCGTGGATTTTGGAGCTAAAGGAGATGGAATAACAGACAATACCCAGTTCATCAACAGGACAATAGAAGCTTGTTCCTTGAGAGGGGGAGGAACGGTTATCATTCCGGAGGGAACGTTTTTGACAGGAAGTATTCTGCTGAAAAGTAAAGTAAACTTATTCTTAGAAAGTAATGCCGTAGTGAAAGGCATAAATAATCTGGAAAAGTACCGTTCTATATCCGATCTTAATCAAGATGAGGCTTATTATAAAGTAAAACCCCGGAATTGGAACAAGGCATTGCTTTTAGGAGATCAAGTTGAAGGTGTGTCAATTACAGGAGAGGGGGTAATCGATGGTGCCCATATTCAAGATAAAAAAGGTGAAGAAGGGATGAGAGGCCCTCATATTCTCTTTTTGTCGAGATCGAAAGGGATTAAGATATCGGGAGTTAAACTACGAAGAGCATCGAACTATGCTTTTATGAGTTATGATATTGAAAGGGCTTCTTTCGATAATCTTTTAGTGGAGGAAGGATGGGATGGGATTCATATTCGTGGCGGAAAAGATATCCGTATCCGAAATTGCCGTTTTTATACGGGTGATGATGCTGTTGCGGGTGGGCTATGGAAGAATATGGTAATAGAGAATTGCTATATGAACTCATCGTGCAATGGGATAAGGTTGATAATGCCGGCTACTGGTTTAAAGATCGTTGATTGTGAATTTAGAGGTCCGGGAAAATATCCACATCGGACTTCCGGTGAACAAAAACGTAGGAATATGCTTTCTGGGATATTGCTCCAACCGGGCGCATGGTTCCCTGCGTTTGGGGAAGTAAAGGATATATTGATATCTAGCTGTTCTTTTGATCAATTGGATAATCCGTTTCTAGTCACATTGAATGAGGGGAACCGGGGAGAGCGGATCTGTCTGGAGCATATAAGAGGTACACGTTTAATGAAAGCGGCCGCCTCGGTAGAGAGTTGGGGAGATAGTAGTTTGAAAGATGTCCGGCTTTCGGATGTTTCCTTATCGTATGTTGGAAACAAAGATCAAGAAATAGTAGGACGTACTCCCTCGAAGCCATTGACCGATTATCGTGCGCTCCCTTGCTGGGGGCTTTACCTTCATAATTTAGATCGAGTGATTTTACGGAATGTTCGGTTAGATTGTGAGAATGGGAAAGTTGGCCCAGCCTCTTGTTTCGATAATGTGGGGTCCGTGGAGATTTATAATGTAAGTTTTTAATCTTAAAAAGAATTAGTATGCAAAAATATCTTTTGTTTTGTCTAGCTTTTTGTGTATTGGGTTGTTTGGCTCAAGATTTGATTGTCCGTCCGAACGATCCTATTATTTATAAGAAAGAGGGCGGTGCCTTTTTATGGCTGGGGGATACGGCTTGGGAGTTATTTCATGTATTGGATAAGGAGGAGATCGTTCATTATCTGGATAACCGGCAAGAAAAGGGCTTTACGGTAATACAGGCTGTTATCTTATCTGAACTGGATGGTTTGGATAAACCGAATGCGTATGGATATTTGCCCTTGGTTGATAAAGACCCTACCCAAATCACGGAAGGGTACTTTGAGTTGGTGGATTTTGTGATTCGAGAGGCCGGCAAACGAGGAATGTATATAGGGCTTCTACCTACTTGGGCAAACAATGTGGTAGAGAAAGACGGAAATCCAGCATTGTTTAATCCAGATAATGCGTATACATACGGGAAAATACTGGGAACCCGATATAAAAATGAAGCTGTAATATGGATTCTTGGTGGTGATAGAAATGTGGTTACGGATAAGGAGTTCGAGATCTGGCAATCTATGGCGAAAGGAATTCAGGAGGGAAATGGAGGAACACAACTAATGTCCTATCATCCGACGGGAGAGATTTCCTCGCATTATTGGTTCCACAATGAGTCTTGGCTATCATTCAATATTCTCCAAAGCGGGCATTACCGCCGGATGGATCCGGTATATCGTTTTTCGGGTATGTATGCTCAATTGAACCCGATTAAACCGTTTGTAAACGCGGAACCTTCATACGAGGACATACCGGTTCTTTTCTGGGAATATTTTGATTATGCTAAGTTCGGGAAGAAAAAGGAGGACATAATAGGTGATAACGGATTGATTAAGGATACGACTTATTTTACGGATGGAATTTACGATGACTATGATATTCGTATGCAGGCTTATTGGACTTATTTCTCTGGAGCTGCCGGATATACATATGGGAATAACGCTATTTGGCAAATGTATAAGCCGGGTGGTAAATATCATGTACCATGCCTTACGTTTTGGGATGGTGCGTTGGATAGGCCGGGAGCCGAATGTATGCGCTATGTAAAGTCTTTGTTTACGATGTATCCGTTAGATCGTTTCCGTCCGGATCTATCCGTCCTGTTCGGAATTAATTACAATGACGCAAGCTATATCACTCCCGTTTTAGCAAAAGATAAGACTTTTATTTTAGTTTATTTGAGTCAAGGGCAGGATGTAAGAATACAAATGAGTAAATTGCGATCTTTAGGTAAAGCTTATTGGTTCAATCCGAGGAATGGGGCGAGAACCTTGATCGGACCGGTCGAGAATAAGGGAATTCGTACATTCAATGCGCCCGGAGAAGCGGGAGAGAGGGGAAATGATTGGATCTTAATTTTGGAGGCGGATGATAGGTAGACGATGTATAAATTTTAAATAATAAAAGTCATTATGAAGAAGATCAATGTTTTGCTGTTAGCCTTTTTGCTGTTAAGTTTTTGGGCGAATGCCCAGCAGTATCCTTTTAACGGGTTGGATATGAATATGGGAAACCTTTCTCGTTTGTCGAATGCGCAGAGTCGTTCGATCAGTCCGGAGAATTTTACGGGGGAGAAAGGGAAAGGAGCGATGGCTGATCCCGTGAGAGATAAGGATGTCCGGAATAAGGCGAATGCGGCCGGCCCAGCGAAAGATTTGGGGAAAGGCTGGAAAGTAAATCCTTTTATTATCGTGAAACCGGGGGAGACAGTTACCATCGCGGAGATTGATGGCCCGGGGGCTATCCAGCAGATATGGATGACTCCCACTGGCAACTGGCGATTCTCGATACTCCGTATGTATTGGGACGACGAGAAAGAGCCTTCGGTTGAATGTCCGGTCGGGGATTTCTTCGCCAGTGCTTTTAATGAGTATGCCCAACTATCTTCGTTAGCGGTCTGTGTAAACCCCGGGAGCGCTTTCAATTGCTACTGGAAGATGCCGTTCCGTAAGAAAGCACGCATAACATTGGAGAATATTAACAATGCGGAAGAGATGCGTTTGTATTACCAAATTAATTATACCTTGACGGAAGTGCCGGAGGATGAGGGATATTTCCATGCACAGTTCCGTCGTTCCAACCCGACACAAGGCTCTAGCCATACGTTGGTGGATGGAATCAAGGGAAAGGGACAATATGTTGGAACTTATTTGGCTTGGCGTGTCAATGATAACTGTTGGTGGGGTGAAGGAGAGATCAAGTTCTATATGGATGGCGACAAGGAATACCCGACAATCTGTGGAACAGGTACGGAGGATTATTTCTGCGGTTCGTATAACTTCGAGAATCAGAAAACACATCAGTACCAAGAATTCACCACTCCTTATGCGGGAATGCACCAAGTGATCCGTCCGGATGGCCTATATCGGGCTGTTACGGCGTTCGGCTTGTATCGCTGGCATATCTTGGACCCGGTTCGTTTTGAAAAGGATCTGAAGGTTACGATTCAAGATTTGGGTTGGCGGCACGACGGTAGGTATAATAACCAGAAGTCGGATATCTCATCGACTACTTTCTGGTATCAGGCGGAACCACACGCTAAATTCCCGGCATTACCCAGTAAGGATGATTTGGAGATTCCGAGATGGTAAATGGCCTGTGGTAAAATGTTAAATGTTATTTCCGATTAAACCTTTCCTTTTTATCGATGTCTATTCTTTCGAAGCGCTTCATAAACAGGTAATTTATAATAAAAGTAATAAGTAGTAGTTTATGAAAAAGGTAATAGGATTGTGTTTGGTTGTATTGTTGAGTTCAACTTCTGTGTTCGCTCGTGAGAACAGGCGTATGGACAAGCGTAAGATGGATCCGTCCGCACGTTGCGAGAAGATGATCGCCGACTTGAAGCTGGATGAGAAACAAGCGGTGGAGTTCCGTAAACTTCAAAAAGAGTATATGGAAAAGGCTCAAAAAGAACGTGAGGCGATGAAGGCTGAGCGTGAGAAGCAACGGGAAAAGATGTTGGCCATGCGTGAGGATAAGAACGCCCAGATGAAAAAAATATTGACGGAGGAACAATACAAACAATATCTGGAAAAACAGCAGCCTAAAGGGAATAAACATGGCAGAAAACATCTAGGTAACGGACGTAGATAAAGAAGTCTATAGATAGATAAAATGGCCGGGGTAGCGATTATCCCGGCCATTTTAGTTCTAATCGGCTGCTTCAACCACATACCAAGTATATCCGTTGGCAGGGATTTTAACCGTAAGCTCCACCGTATAGTCCCGGTTCAGTTTGTAGGTGACAGGCTTTTGCTCTTTTTCCCGGATGCGGGCTGTTTGTGTCAGGCCGGTATAATAGAGTGGAATATGGATCGTACGGGTGATCTCTTGATGGGTCGGATTGAAGAACATGGCTAGACCTTTCTCCTTCTTGTGAGGATTGACGTGTATGAACCCGTCCCAGTCTCGTGCGTCCGGCCGGCGTAAGTGGATCATATCGCTGTTGAGTATATCGCGGTATTTCTTATACCATTGAATAACCTCGGTTACGGCCGCTTGGGTTTCCGGGGTATCATATAGGCGTGGCCCTCGATAGCAAGCTTGGACACCAGCTCCGTAATTTTGCATCATATGTGTTTTGTATTCGAACAAGTGTTCGTGGAGGGGCTCCAAGGTGGCGGCCTCTCCTCCTCCTTGATACTCCACGAGAGGAACGAAGCTCCAGCATGCCGAAGCCATCCGATCCCATGTACCATCATAATTCAATTGGCGGGCATGGATGATCTGCCGGTCCCGGGGAAGCGACCAGTTGGCTTCACGGTAACCAATGCCTGTCTTGGTAGACCCGTTCAAGAAATAGAAATCGGGAACATTGATATAAATGCCATTCTCGCACATCCAACGATAGAGATCGGTTATCTTATGGAACTGATTCCATTGGGAATCTTCCAGCCCTTTATGATAGGTATGGTGGGTGGAGGCGCATACGTCGCCGGGATAGGAGCCGTCGTGCTCGAAGCAACGCATGCCCGTACGCTCGAAGAAGGTTCGTATATGATGGAAATACTCATATCCCCAATCGCTGCACAGGCAGGGAGCGCTACCGAAACGCATGCCTCCCCGTTTGCCCGTCTTGGGATTGATAACATCCACCTCGTCGCTGATCCAACGGCTTGATAAGAGGGAGTAACATCCTAACTCTACACCTTTGCCGCGGGCGTAATCTACCAAGGATTTATATTTGGCGATATTTTCTTCCGAGATATCCTCGGCGTTCAATCCAGACCCGAAGCTGATGATCACCATCTCGTAGCCCACGGTAGCGCATTGATCGATAGCGGTACGAATAACATCCGGATCGGAAGAGGTAAGGTGCATGAAGATCGGATTCTCCGTAGCCCATGGAGCTACCGTATAATGAAAGCGTCGTTTGAACAAGCCCTTCCGTTCCCGGTCATCGCTGTCGAACGGCATCTCGTATACGCTGAAGGACTTGAACTCCTGGCCCGCCGCTAGGGTATAATCGGGACCTAGCTTGGGCGATACGTCTAATATGCAAGGCGTGAGCAAAGGATAGTTGCGTTGGGAGGTATATTCCGGATCGGCTACCCATTTCTCCGTGATATCGGTTTCCCGCTCGGTAAACTCTCCGCCACAAGCATAATCGCTTTCTATATGTATGTTCGGGAGCCTGAATTTGGAGGGATCTCCACCGCCGGGAGACTCCGGTTCGGCGAATGCCAGATATTCCAATTGAAAGGCATCGATATCTATGGACTGCGGGGTCTTGTTGGTAACCTCCATACTTTTCCGGATAACCGGGATATGATCGTATAAGTCGTAATGGAGTTCTACGGTGACACCTTCTGTTTCTTTCTCTCCTTTCAATACGAAAGTCAGTCTTTTCCCTGTGGGTACGTTCTTATTCAGTGCCCAGCGGCTTCTGGCCCATTTGATATCTTCCTGCAGCTCCTCTATGCGGAAATCCTCAATGAGAAAAGAACCGGAGCGGGTAGTCATCTGCTCGACCCATTCCATCTGGAAGTATCCGCGCTCGGGCTGGCCGGCCAGCCCGCCAAGTTCCCAACGTTTCCCGTCAATCGTCAAACTGCCTTCGCTACTTACGGCACGAAGCATACTTTCTCCGGTCATCCGGTTAAAGATATCTAGAGTGGAGAGATTGGGCAAGACACGGAACATACGTGCTACCATTCCGTTTGACAATAAGATGCTTTTGCCATCGGGAGTCGCATATATGCCGGCTTTGGATCGTGAGGGTTGTAAAAGCCAGTCGAAAGAGGTGTTTTCCAAAGGAAGCCCTTGTTGGGGCAATCGCTTGATTTTATCAAGTAATTTCTTCTCCGTACCGGATGATACCTCCGGCCCTTTCCCTTGATAGCTTGTGGAGATGATCGAGGGGATGATCTCCATATACTCTATTTGGGGCGTGATCCATAAGGCATGATCTCCGCTGGGGCCATCGTCGGTAGGCTCTACGATAAGGTCCAATATCTTTATGCCATTTAGGGGGATATCGATTGTTTTCGGGGCGTCGCCAAGTTTGACGATACCGCTGTTATAAAGCTCCTTGTCATCTCCTTTCAAGATAAATAAGACCGAGCCCGGATGTACCTTTCCGTCTTTACCTTCTAGACCAACAAATGTCTTGGCGTTTTTTCGGGTATCGAAATACATTTTCGTTCCGTCAACAAAAGGGATAACCGTGAGGCTTTTATCTGTATAATCGATATGTGAGTCGGCGATCCCGACCTGTGCTTGAAAGCGTGACGCATTCTTGTGTAAATCGATCTTGATATGGCTTTTGGCTTGTACCCCGATCACGTCATCATACGTTTTTCCTTGTATGGAGGCGGGCTCGTTGGTAACTGATTTCCCTTTGACGGCGCCACCGTAGGTTTGGTAGGATTTATTTAGGTCCATGTCCATAAGCCGGATCTCGTTCTGGCCCATGGCGTAGAGACCGGCAAATCCCGAAAGGATAGCTGTAAAGATAAGTTTATTCATAAAATCCAGTGATAAAAGAGCGTGTTATCAATGATAAAAATAAGGTGCTTCAAAAAGACTTCTTTTGAAACACCTTATTGGGTTTATAATCTAGTTTCGTTCTATTATAATGTCGTAAGTTTTAAATTACGCCAAAGAACCTTGATGCCTCCACCGTCGTGAATCTGAAGGGCGATGCGGCCTTTGCCGGCTCCGATCTTCTCGTCATTCAAGTTTACCATTTCCTGTCCGTTCAGCCAAGTCTGTACGTTGTCGCCTTGTACCTTGATACGCATCGTGTTCCAATCGCCCTCTTTCAATATATTCTCTTTCTCGTCCGGAATCTGAACCAGCCAGCCACGTCCGTACGACTCATAGATACCACCTGTATCGTGACCCTTCGGAGCTACTTCTACCTGCCAGCCGTTTACTTTCACGCCTTCCTCTACGAAAGAGCGGATGAATACGCCGGAGTTTCCGTCAGCCTCTTGCTTGAACTCTACGGTTAGATCGAAATCATCGTAATAATCACGGGTAGCGAGATAACCGTATTGTTTGTCGGGACCGCTTTCGCAGACCAATAAGCCGTCTTTTACGTACCATTTCTCCGTACCGTATGGTTCCCATCCCGTCAAATCCACGCCGTTGAACAAGTTCACTTCCTTACCGGTCTTACGGGGAAGTTCCTTGATCTTCAAGTTACGGAAAGATGCGGGATAACCATGATCTTGCAAACAAAGCACACCTTTTTTCGCCAATCCGTATTCCGGTGCGTTGGCCCATTTACCGCTATTTTTCTTAGCGTGCCAATCGTCTGTCCATGCCTCGAACTCAACGATCTTTTGTCCGTTCAACCAATGTTCCACATGTCCGTTATCGAATACGATCTTGGAGTTGTTCCATTCGCCTTGCGGATTCACCTTCATCTTGGATTTATCCGGCAAGTGCATCGCGTAATCTACGCCTAATTTCTGCCACTCTTCCAATGGCTCCGGGAAGTTCGGCTCGTCGATCAATTGATACTCCGGCCCTGTTACGTAAGGAACAGCGTATTGGGGACGCTCTACCACGTGGTACAACATACCGCTATTGCCCCCCTTGGACAATTTCCAGTCCCAAGAAAGCTCGAAGTTCTCATACTCTTTATCGGTTACGATGTAGCCACTAGCGTCGCTGCCATCACCTTTGGCTTGGATACAACCATCCACTACATGCCAAGGCTGTGTCAATGTAGTCCCGTTGTAATCTTTCCAACCATCCAATGTCTTTCCATCAAAAAGCAGGACCCATCCGTCAGCGATTTCCTCGGGAGTAAGTGTGTTTTGTTCTTGACTGGCACAAGAGGAAAACAAGGCCAGCGATACCGCACAAGAGGCTAACAAGCTTGTGGCGGCTGTTTTTTTCATTACAGATTCCATGTAAATAAAGAATTTAGGTTGATAAATTGTAACTGAATGGCAAATTTACGTAAATATCTTTGATATCTCTCTCTGTTGGAGGAAAAACGCTTCTCTCCCTAGGAAATACTTCTCCAAGAGCCTATATATTCTTTGTCGGATAAGCTCTATTTCTTAATTTGGCGGCGCTGAATTTATATTCACAGCCGCTGAATATACAAATGCCGCCGCTGATTGTAAAATCAGTGGCGATAATTTAAGAATAGAATAGGTACCGATCAGGTTTACCTATAGGTACGCATAAGTTTTATTCTGGCACAATCAACTTTTATATGTTTTTGTGGAAAAGAATCTGGATAATACTTGTTTAATCGAAGAATAATATAGATATTGCATGCATCTAATAAAGACTGAAATACCCTGCAAACCATATGATAACAATAGGCACCTTAAAACTAGATTTAGTTGCGGATTGGGAACCTTTCGTTCATGATTTATATGGTCGTTGGGATACCTTTAACCGAACCTCTTTAGAAGGGATCGTGGATGAGATTTTAAGCCGTTATGATACGGAAGATGAGTTGATCCGGATCGAGAGTTTAGATTTGGATCTAGGTGAGCTAGAAGAAGATGAATTCTATGAGCAATTCCCCCGTAGACTGGCGGAGAGACTGGACGAGACTTTCGCTTCTTATTTGCGAAGTAAAGAAGAGCATCCAGACCGAATAGCAGTTGTTCCCATCAGGCAATCTTGGCTGGAAGTATTTACCTATTATATGTCGCACGGGTATTGGCCTTGGCTGGAAGAGGAGCGACTCACCTTACCGGAGCTTCTGGATAAATTAGTACGAACATCTTCGATAGAATTAAGTCATTTCCTGCGTGAGAAGGGAAAGGCGCTTACCATTCGTAAACGTCTAGTCTTTCAATTGGATGATATCTATCAAGAACGTTTGGTACATGTGGTGGTACCCTCGGAAAGCTCGTTTATAAACGCTTATGCCCGTTTCTTGCAAGACTCTTATCCCGAGATAAAGCGTCCGGAGATAGGGAAGAATGATTACAGAAACGCTATCTGGATAATCCTATGGGGATATTTATTATCTCAGGATCAAGGCTATTTCAACCGGAAACAAATGGTGACGTACGCACTGCGGGAATTATCCGGCTATTATTCCATTTATTTTGTGGATTTACTGGGGATGCTGACGTATGATTTAGATAAGTTCGCCTCTACCCGCTTGTTCATGCCCGAGTTACTGTCGCTTTTGAAGGATATCCGGCTAGAGACATTATCGGAAAAGGAATTCACTAAAAATTTCTCTCTTTTTTCTCTGGAAGAATTGAAGGCTTTGCTCGTGCGGCGGGAGAAGAGCTTGACTTTCTTATCCGGGTATAATGAGGAACAGATTTACCTGATCGTGGAACAGGTGATCCCTGCGGAGAGTCCGTTTGTCATCGACTATGCGAGAGCGTTGGATAAGGAGAAGGAATTGGGCATGCTCGAAGGGAAAGCCGGGAATGATTTCCGGGTGCTGAAATGGGTGTTTATCTTCGAGGTTATTCTCGGTAGAAGTGGAAGCGTATATTCCCGCCATCAGTTCGCTTTCTCCGTGTTAAAGGAGTTGGCGGCGCATTATAATCTGACGGTGATGGAGTTGTTGGGATATTTTTACCGTACCTTGGCTAGTGGACTGCTAACGGCTTATCCAGCCGTTCGGGAATTGATCATTGCTTTGTACTTGAATGCTATCGATGATTCTCCCGCCGGTATATCCGTTTATTACCCGGAAGATTTGAAAGATCGGTTGTCTAATCCCGGCTTGTGCCGTTGCTTTATCCGTTTCTTGCGCGAGGAGCAAATCTATTCGGTGGTCGAGCAAACCGTTCCGGTGGAAAGCCATTTCATTATACGGTATGCCCAGACGCTGGATAAGGGGAAAGAGCAAGGGCGTTTGGAAGGAAGGGTGGGTGACGAGTTCCGGCTGTTGAAATGGGAATTTATCTTTCTGGTGCTGTTTAGTGCGCCATTGTCCGCTTTTAGCCGGAAACAATTCGTACGTTCGGTGTTGGGACAGTTCTCTGCCCATTATAATATCACGGTGCGGGAGCTGATCTCCTATTTCCATGAGGGAACACATGGGGAACATCCATGGATCCCGGAAGAGTTACGTGAGATAATAGATCTGCTGTACGAGGATATGGATAAGGAATCTCCCGAGCCTTTATTCTCTGTTTGGTTGAATGAGGAGAGGAAAGCCTATCGGTTCGGGCAATTTATAATCACGGGCCGTGCCGATGAACCGCTGGGCGATCTATTCGAGTACGTGAGGGACTTGGAGAAGACGAACCCGAAAGTCTTACTGGACCAATTACGGCAATTGAAGGATATTCCTTCATCCGGAATAAGGGTGGAAGAACCGATAGAGGCCGCTCGTATCTTCGCTTCCTTATTACTGCTTGTCATCCGTGAATACGGTCTGGCTTTTCCGAATCAGGTATCCTTGATCCAATACCTTACGAATGTAAAAGAGAATCGTACATTTGGAGATGCTGCTCGGCTGCGCTTGTTATTGCATGAGTGTATGTTGGAGAATATGGATGCGTTTACACGTACCATGGATGCTTTACTGGGCACGAAACCGGGGAAAGCGCCCGAGCTTCCCATCCGTACTGCTTTTCCCGCTATCTATCCGTCCAATTCCAAAAAAATGGAATTATTGGAGGAATTATATACAGGGGCGACTCCCGCTTTGCGCTTACTTGTAGAGGAGGTAATCCGCTTGTTTCGTCTCAATAGCTTCGGGTTGGAAGAGAACCTTTGGTTGGGGTGGTTACAGGCTCTTTCCGGCAACGTTTACCGGAATTATTCCAAGGATGGATTGTTGTTCCTCTTTTGGCAGCGTTTGAGGGAGTCTGTGCCAGAGGAGGAATTACGTAAGATCGAGACTTTTATAGGGCGACATATAACTAATTTACCTGAATTGTCAGTTTTTATATATCAACTTAAAAATAATATGAATATGAACGTTTTGAATGGCCAGTTAAAAGACCATGGCGTGTCTATTGACAATGCGGGCCTAGTGATCATAGCCGTCTACCTGCCAATGCTTTTTAATCGGTTAGGCTACTTGAGTGATGACAGGCGTGACTTTAAATCGAAAGAATGCCAAGTGAAAGCTATTTTTGTGTCCCAATGTTTTGTGACGGATGAGAAGGAAATTCCGGAGTCAGAATTATTCTTAAACAAAGTCTTGACGGGCTATGACAACAGCCCGGAACCGCTTCCTCGCTCGTGTGATTTAACCGAGAATGAATTGGAGATCATGGAACAATTGAAGAAAGCGGTACTTATGAATTGGGACAAGATGAGGCATACAAGCTGGGAAGGTTTTCAAAAAACTTTTATCCAGAGAAAGGGAATGTTAAAAATGGAAGAGGATAATTGGATGCTAACGGTCGAGGAGAAGCCTTTTGACATCTTATTAGACTCGCTTCCTTGGAACTTCAAGCTCGTTAAAGCTCCATGGATGGAAAAAATGCTTAGAGTAAAGTGGCGGTAAAATACTATTAAATGATAACATTATGAATGCGGATCGGATACAGATTCAAGAAGGACCTTCGCAGGTCTTTCAAAACCGTAAAGGTGAATCAACACAATTGATGGAAGATAATCGGGTACAATCTGTCTTGCAGGCTAAAATGGTGGAAACTATGCAACGTGACGCGATGGATGAGGATGATTTGCAGCAAGGTAAGTTCGCCGTTCAGCGGGATGTGGAAGATGAGGATGAGCTTCTTCAAGGAAAATTTGTGGCCCAACGGCAAACGAAGAACCAGACAGGGATTCCGGATTATGTAATCCAAGGCATGGAGTCTTCCTTCGGGACGGATTTCTCTTCGGTACGTGTACACCCGGATTCATCGAAAGCGCCGGAGGTTGGGGCTTTGGCATATACGCAAGGTACGGATATCCATTTCGCCCCGGGACAATTCAAACCGGATACGTCTGCCGGACAGCAGCTATTGGGACATGAGTTGACACACGTCATCCAGCAAGCAGAGGGACGTGTGCAGCCTACTACCGAGGTAGGTGGAATGGCCGTTAACGATGATTTATCCTTGGAACACGAGGCGGATGTGATGGGCGCTAAAGCTGCTTCTGTCTTATGAACGAGTGGATCGATTGGTTCCAGCGGGTATTGGATGTCTCTATTCGTTTGTATTTCCGGCAGGAGTGCGATTTATCTTCCGTCTATGATATCGCACTCCCGAAGGCAGGACCGCTTTGGAAGGCGTTGTTGCCGGAACAGGTCGATCCTACTTTCGATGAGTGGATGGTGTTGATGTTGGCCTTAATGCCTCATCTTTCTCCGCAGGTGTTGGATATTTTCTTTGTGCATAATAAGAATTTTGACCGTCCTTATACGGAATTTGGCGGTTGGAAAGGACTATCGCACGGAGGATTCTTGCCAACGGGCGAGACGGCCGTTTTCCTGTTGGCGGGCGATCGTGTGGAACGCCGTCTGGAAGTGGTTCGTCTATTTCGTGAGGAGCATTGGTTCCATATGTATCACGTCGTTGGCTTGGAAGGAGCCGGGAATGGTGAACCGTTCTTGAGCGGACAACTGCGTATATCGGAGGATTTCTTGTACCGTTTATCTTTTGAGGGAGAATATAAGCCGGACTATAATATGGGTTTTCCGGCCAAACGGATTAGTACGGCTTTGAATTGGGAAGATGCCGTATTGCCTTATTATGTGCGTGAGGAGTTGGAAGAGATAAATAATTGGATTACGGGTCATCGAGTCATCCTTTCGGACTGGGGATTGAGTCGTTTTTTGAAGGCCGGTTACCGCACTTTGTTTTATGGCCCGCCGGGAACGGGTAAGACGCTTTGCGCGACCTTGATCGGCAAGAAGAACGGGATGGATGTATATCGTATCGATCTTTCCATGATTGTCTCCAAATATATCGGCGAGACTGAAAAGAACCTTGCGAATGTATTCGACCAAGCGGAAAACCGGAATTGGATTCTCTTTTTCGATGAGGCGGATGCCTTATTCGGTAAACGAACCTCAACGAACACTTCTAATGATCGCCATTCGAATCAAGAGATCGCTTATTTGCTGCAACGGATCGAGGATTTCCCGGGAACCGTTGTTTTGGCCACAAACTTAAAGAGTAATATTGATGAAGCTTTCTCCCGTCGTTTCCAGTCTATTATCTATTTCCCGATGCCGGATCAAGACTTACGTGAGGAATTATGGCGTAGAATGCTTCCCTCTTCTTGGCTACCTGCGGATGCGGACAAAATGATTCGTATGGCAGCTACTTATGAGTTATCGGGTGGCTCCATCTCGAATGTGATCCGGCGTTGTGCCCTTCGGTTGCTAAAGCAAGACACTCCCCGGCTAGATTCCGATATCTTATCTATGGCGATCCGCCGGGAATTGAATAAAGAGGGCCGGTGGTGATTTAAGGCAACGGCTCTCTTTCCCGGTGCCCGATCGGTACGATGATTAAGAGAAAAAAGAAGAGTGGGAGCGCCAACAGTATCATTTGGGTCCATATGTCGAAAGTTTCCCGCGAGGATACGATATTGGTGATTAGGTATAATACCAATACGATCTCGGATATGAATACCAGTAATAGAGGCAAGACATATCGCTTATAATGTTGTGCCAACATGTAGAACTTACTGGATGTCATATACAGGTTGATTAGGATTAATAGTATGAGAAATAGGAATATATCACCCAATACGAAATAAATAAGCATCGGGTTGGAGAATTCCGTATTTGCCAGTTGCGCCAGATCATCGGAGCAACTGGTGAGTTGCTCGCCTTGCGGAAAAGGATTTAGCAAATAGAATAAAGAGTTGAAAAGATTATCTAGTAAGGATACCTCGCATTCTTCCTCATACATGACCATCTTGAGTACTGGTTCTTGCTTATTCTCTCGATTTTCGCAAGTAGTTACAGGAACGCCCATTTCATCGTAATCGACAAAACAAAGGCGGTCTACCAATTGGTATTTCAATAGAATGGATAGATAACCGATATGCTTTTTCTCCTTGATAGGGAATATGACATTTAAATCGTAGTTTCTATATATTTTATTACCCATCACACAAAAGGAATCAATTACGAAACTGGTGGACTTCACGAATTGTACAAGTTCTCTCCGGTTCTCCAGCTTAAAATCGAAATCAGGGAAGTAAAGAGTCAAGCCGTTGAGTTTCCGGAGAGACGGGTTCCGGTTGATCGTGCCGGTATCCTTTGTGAATAAGTTATTTAAAAGAGCCATCTGGGATTCTTTCGATCTTAGGAAATCATTCGTCGCTTTTGAGTTTCGGAATAGGACCAGCAAATCGACAGGCGTATCCGAATAAACGGGCATATCTACCAGACACTCCTGTTGTTGCCAGTCGCTTACTTGACTAGGTTGCCCGCTTTCTGTATCCACTACATACCCTAGATATTCCATCCGGCTGAATTTCCGGATAAGGCCTGCCGGTAATTGCTCGTATACGGATTGCAACCAATACGGCACGATGGGAAAAGCTCGTTGGTTGTATTGACTTAGGCGTTCGGATAGGCGTTCGGTTTCCGATGATGCGCCATCTACCTTGAATACGGGAATACTGCAATTTCCCTTTTTCTTTTGTGTGGCGATCTCTTCTTTGCTACGTTTATCGAAATAACAGAAGAACGTACGAATCGTGGAGGGACGCAGCTCACGCACGGATAGCAACCAGTTCTTTACGGCTTGCGTGTAAGTGGTGTCGTAAACGAATGGGATGAAATCGGTTTCCCGGTATCCAATGGCGTCTTCTTCCCAAGGCGTGATGTTGAGGGCGATGGAAAGGGGAGCTTCTTTGATGAAAAACTCAATCGTTCCGCTTCCTCTGATGGAGGGATTCTCGTCCGGATTATCCAGAACTCCTGTAACGTCTTCTGTCCATACGGGGCAAATGATATAGCCTTGTTTATCGGAGTTGAGCAACGATTGCATATTATCCAGATCTCCGGTTTTGCCCTTGAAGAAATACATATTCTCGACGGTAGGGGGAGGCAATATCCTTTCCGGTTCTCTTTTATTGAAATAATACCACAAAGCTTGCGTTACTTTGACTGGGCCGGGCATTGCATCGAAGAAGCGGAAGAGAGGATCTGCGTTGGCCTTATTCTTGGATGCGGTTAATAACTCGTTTCCGAACAACCAAGGTGTATATGCACATTGTTCCACATGATCTGGTAATAAGGAACTCGGGGACTGTAAATAACCCAAACGCAATATCGCTTGGTTCGCGTCCGGATTTATTACGAAAGTGAAAGCGTTCCCCAATTCAGCGGGATAGACGATATAACTGCATTGCTCCGTTAAGATACGCTGGGTGATCGAGTCCATAAGAGCTTGATAGGAGACGATCGGGGTACGAATCTCTTCCAGTTCCAATTCGGTCCGCTCTCCTAAACTCCGGAAATAATCCAATCGCTCCGAGAGACTTCTTTGGGCGTTAACGGCTTGTGCCATGATTACATGAAGTAATAAGCCCAATAAAATGCCGTGGTAGGTAGTTCGATATCTGGTTGACATAAGGGTAAATTTAAAGTTCTATATTTATTCGTATCAGATTATTCTTTAAGATTTCTCCGGTGCGGTCAATCTCTTTGTCGTCTTTATCGGCCCACGCTTTTCGCCATGCCTTATAGTCTTTGACAAATAGGGCTAGCTCTTTCGGAGGAAGCCAATGAACCGTGAATCGTAGATGTGCCGGTATCTTCTCTCGCAAGAATTCTTCAAGACGAAGCTGAAAATCCGGCCGTTGCCGCGTACGTTTTGTTTGTGAGAGGATTGCCGTTAAGGTAAATTCCCGGGAGGGGACTGGATGATCAGTCGCCTTCGGTGAATGCAGGAGTATGTTTTCCAGAATGAAAATTTGCTCTTTCGCATCTTCCCATCCGAGTATGGAATAGAGATATCTTTCCAATCCGGAAAGGGAGTCTGCGTCGAATAGATTACAGCCTAGATACCGGTCCCGGATAAGTTCCGGTAGTTGTCGCAGGAACCGGACTCTTCGTTGACGGTTT
Source organism: Parabacteroides sp. CAG:2 (assembly GCF_000436315.1). Lineage (NCBI taxonomy): Bacteria > Pseudomonadati > Bacteroidota > Bacteroidia > Bacteroidales > Tannerellaceae > Parabacteroides > Parabacteroides sp. CAG:2. The sequence continues at coordinate 87,492 of NZ_FR885259.1, forward strand.
ATCTCTTTATGGGAGTAGCGGAGAAAAGGCTGGTTGCTATTTTCGCCGTAGATTTTATCCAACGTATCCAATAGCAGATCTTTGTTTTGTTCCATAGAAGCGGAACCGGGGGTTCCCATATTTAAGGCCATCCAATCTTTTAGATGGTTCATTTCTTTATGTCCCTCCGAAAAGAGATGGTCGAATATAGAAAGATATGCCTTGAATGAATCGGTAAACGAGTCCTTGTAGCAAATCGGGAAATCATTTGTGACGCTATAATCATTCAGATGGATATGGCGACTGTCCATGAGGATCGATTTGGCTTGTTTTTTCTGTTCTCGTATCGCATGGTTGATATTATTCCGCGAATGCAAACGATTCAATACTTTTGTGGCATTAATCTCTACTGCTTGTTGGTTTTGGTAAAGTCGTATCTTGATTTGCTCAGGGGAAGATAATGCTAATGTATAGGCGTATTCACCCTCTTCAAAACCTTGAAATTCCAAAGAGTGTATCGATAGAACCCCTTGTATCTGCTTGATCCCTTTGAAAAGCTTGTATATGGGAAGCGCACTACCTGTATAATGACTTCCCGGTGCGAATAATTGAATCGCCTCCGTATAAATGGCGATCAAGGTTTTTTCCGGAGAGATGCTACCGTCTATATCGATATTTCCAATAAGTAATAAAGGTTTTCTTCTTACGAAATGGATTGCGTGTAGGGCTTCTCCTAAATTCCGGTTCGCGTGATATAGTTCCTCAATCTTTTCCTTGATTTTCTTTTCTTCCTGTTTGTGTTGATCTTCTGAGATAAAGGACGAGAGTTCTATAAATAGGTCGAACCATCCGTGGCAGATCTGATCATTGGATCTATAAGGGTGGATTTGCAGGTCCGATAAGTTCATTAAGTAATCAGTGTTATCTAATTGATCTAAAAAATGGTCTCGGTAATCTTTGGGTGTCACAGGGGCCATCCCGGAAACCCGTTCAGGACTGAACAAGCCGTAATCCTCCGGATTGAAACGATTATTCGATCCGGTGAGATATTGTTCTAATGGGAAACTCATTTGGTAATCCAATTCGCTTAAGGCGTAATTTAAGATGTCCAGAGTCGTGATTCCCGGGTCGTGCGGGGCATGGTCTGTCCACAATTGTCCCGAAAGCTCCCGGATTGTTTCCAAGGCATTCTTTTGGAGGTTATCGAATATGGATTCCTCCGTTTTTAGTTCTTGCAGGTTGGGCAGATCATCCATGGCTATTCTTGATTAAAGGTGTTTCTCCGGTCGGAGGCATCCATCCGGTAATCTTTCCATAAATCGGTTATCTGGAAACAAACAAAGATGTTGTCTCCATAATCCCGTCCGCTACGTATTTGCAACTTGCATTTTTGTCCGGGGCCGTACCAACGGAATTTGATCTTGTTAAAAAAGGAACCGAACCAAGATTGATTCGTACGGATTTTTCGATGTTTCCCGTAACAATGGATAGCCGTGGCTTCCACCAATGCGTATTGTCCGCTTTTTAACTTACCGCATCCAGCCATGATGCGGTAGGCACGACATCCTTCCGTTGGTATTTGCAGGGTATGCCATTCGCCATCTGCGGGAAATTTACCCCGTATCGCGCCGTCGAAGCGGGTTGCGGAAAGACTGCCGTTGATACGTATATCCATACCGGGTTGGTTCATCTCGATACGACCGTTTGGATGAAGCGATAGTATCGGTTCATCTTGCCCTTGACGTATGATATGGAGTTGGCTATTGTTACCTAGGTATATTTTCCACTCAGGAATATTGTCTTGTATGTTCGTGAATAAGCTGATGACGGGACTGTTTTCCTTGGAAGGAGCTAACCGTAAGCCATCATCCGGATTTTTATCGATCCCGTCGTCGGAAATATTGACCATGGAATCGATTAATTCGTAGAAATGCTTTTGGTTGGGCATACTTCCGCGCTTAAAGTATTCTTTTAGTGTATTTCTGTTTGTACGAGGCATATCCGGTTTGTTTTATTTGTTAATAATAAAATTACTTCCAACTCCTAAATATCCGAGTCCGAGTTGTTCCAATAGTTCGTCTTTTTGGTCAATATATAGCAAATGCCTATCAGAAGGAACTAATATGCACCAAGGTTGGGAAGGGCTAACGTTGAAATTTTGCCTAGCCTCTTCCGGGTAGCGGTTTAGATAATAGCTCTTTTGTTGGTCTTTTGCCGTATATACGACATGCGCTACGCTTAATATATCAATGTCCACGATGGCTTCACACTCTCGTATGGAGTTATAAAGATTGGTCGATGAGAACGAAAGCCCAAATACCGGGATCTCTTCCTTATCTCGCCAAGGTGCGATACAATTATTAATGCGTGCCTCTGTCTGGCGGAGTATATCTCCTACGGGATATCCGGGCTTTATCCGGAGGTTACAGCAAACGGTTACTTCCTCGTAGACCGGAGTGATTGCATCAACGGTAATGAACGGACTTGTCTTGTCACCTATATAATCTTCGATTCGCATGAGTAGCCTATGTTCGCATAAAGGCAAGATCTTTTTATCTTTCTCCTTTTGCATCACGACCAATGTTACGATCGGGCTCCTGTTTTGAGCTTTACTGTCTATTCCGGGCAAGCAAAGTACTTTTTCGACTTCGGGGAACTGAGCCAATGTTATTTGCTCGTAATTCCTAGGCAATACAGCCCGGTTCCGATGGGACATCTCTTGGGTGATCCGGAGCCGCATATCCTCTGGCGTTTCCGGCGAACGTCCTCCTTTAGCGGGTATGATCTGGTAAATATCCGTAAGTCCCGGCATACTTTTCTCGAAAGAAACGAGTCCCGTGAAGCTTTCGAGTTCCTCACCGATCAGGGCTTCCATTTCTTCGGGGATTTCTAACCGGGCTTTCACTGGGTTTAGATAGACATTTCGTATGGATGAACAATTTTGCGTGTGGCAAGATACTTTTGCCGAAAGCCAGAAATCTCCATTTATGTCAAGCATTTCCTCGCTAATAGGTGAGGGAAGCAGGATGTCTACCAAACCTGTATTCAACAGATTCCCGGTTGTATCGGAAAGTAAATTACCCGGTTTGATAAACTCCCATTGCTTGCCGTTGAAGAAAGACCATTGTACGCAAGGAAGATATTCTTTTTCGATTTCCCGTTTCAAGGCAGCCATCTCGAAGAATAAACGGATCTGGTCGTTACCGATCAAGTTACCAATACCGAATAGAATAATCCCATCTTCTGTGGGTACTTCCACCATTGGGAACGGATGACGTAGATCGATTTCATGTAATTCCTTTTGCCTCAATGGATGGATATGATAGATACGGCATCTATCTCTTGGGGTATCGCCATTGAAAAAGTATTCTTCCTCGGCGCTATAACCGATACCTATACTTTCAATCATAGGGTTGTAAGGAGGTTTGGGCACCGGGGTCTGTTTACGGGTATGGCTGTTTCTTATCATGATATCCGCAAAGAGCATCCGGTACTCCGTCTGCCCGAATCCGCCGTTCGGATCTGTGAGTCTAATCCTGAAGAAGCCTTGCTGGGCTTTCATGTATTGATATTGCTCTTCTTCCGTGGAGACCGTAATGTTTTTGAACGGTTTGTCGTAAACGATCTCGCTGTACTCCGAGAGCTTTCCCCTAGGGGAAGTATGCTTGTTTTTCGTATTGAAGAGACAAGATGTACTTTCCGGTAATTTTACCCATTTCTGGTCTGTTAGTTTTTCCCATTCAACTTTGAAGGTGGTATTATCGATAGGTGTCTTATATGCTTGATACAAATCATAGAAACCTCCTTCCGAATAAGGTAGATCCGCCCATTGCAAAGTAATACCCATGGATTGGATAGGCTTGATCGCTATCTCATAATTACCGAATGCGAACCATGAGCCTTTTTGAGCTTCTAACCCGAATAAAGGGAAATGTACGCTTGCGTCTACTTCTCCCAGAGGATTATAGATTTTCAAGGATGACATGCCGGATACATGTACCTTTATCTTTAAGCTAGTAATAAAAATACGGTGTACCCAAGAGTAGGGGAATAACCAAGCATCCGTGTTCATCAATATACGGAGCGCTGGGTTCCGTGTTTGGCAACCATGAGCTTCAGAGCAAGGTGTTGTAGGGTCGAATTTCTCATTAAGGACGAATTTCAGATAAAAGGAGTTTTCGTTGATGAATGTCAAGGTGTAGGCGTATATCGGGGCCCAACCTTTCTCTGTGCTTAACTCCAATAGGAAAGCGTCGTTTAATACACGCCCGGTTTCGTGGGAAGATTGTTCCGTAGTAGCGATTAATTCTTTGAAATATGATATGGAGTCTTCTTCTAATCCGAATGTGATATGTATATCCCGATGTCCTTCCCGAAGTAATAACATGGGAGATTCGATCATCAGTCCGGCTTGTATAGAGGATTGGTTCTCAAAGATTAGCTCTGAGTCCAGATTGGGCTTCTTAGAAGGAACGTTTCCGATCCTGTCATTCAACTGTTTTTGCCAGATGGACGTAACGAAGCCTAATCGGCTCGCTGGATATTTTTTCGGATCTTTTTCCAATAGTAACGAATGTATACTCGTTATTTTCATGTCATTGACCGAATAATCTTCGTCCGTACGATAACAAAATTGGATATCTTGCGCAGGAAATGGTACCTGTGTTATAATACCTGTACCCTTGGGTAACTGGGCTTGCCGTGCGGTATTATTCTTCACGGCGATAAACCAAGCGGAAGGAATAATCGCTTTTTGGGGAGATTCCTTCAATATTTGGTTGACATAAAATAACGGATAAGCTTCCCAGCGTTTATTGAACTGATCTACCAGATATTGATAGTTTTTCAAGAAAGCGATTAAAACAGCTAATGAGGGATCGGTCTCTCCGCTTTTAGCGATTTCTTGGATGTAAATCTCCCGTTTGTTTTGTAAATTGCGGAGGATACGTAATAATAGGTAGAGACTTCTACGAACCGTTTTAGGATTGGATAGGGTTATTAGCTGAAGTCTCTGGTTATATTTCTCCATATCCAGAAATAAATCGGACATGGAATCTCTAAAGATCCGATGATTCAATCTTTGATACCAATCAGAGAACTTATGGTATAGAGCGTTTCTTAGATAGGTGATTTCTCTGTTACTTTCCGGTGAGTTCTCATTTTGCCACAAAATGAAACTCTGTTCGATCCCGATTGTATCTGTTTGCTTGATCTCATTGAGTATGGCTAAGGATTGGTAATGATATAAAAAGGATGATTTCGAAAAGGCACGAGCCAATAAATTGGAGAGATTTTTCTCGAGTACTTGAAAAGGCTCATGTATCCGGAAATCATTCTCCAATTTTTTTCTTGTCAATCCATCTTTATTCCATTGTTTATTCATCGGTTAGAATCAAAATAGATAGGATAGGTCAATTCTTGTTGGACATTATTCATACGTATCGTATAATAAAGTTCGATAATCAGAATGCCATCTTGAATCGAAGCCTTATTAATTTCTATGCGATCAAGCGAGACTCTAGGCTCGTATAAGAGAACAGCCTTCTCAATAGCGCTTTTAATCATGGTCTCCATGGTAAGATCTAATTGTTCAAACTGATAACGATATAGTTCCGTACCGTAATCCGGACGATGTATTCGCTCCCCTGTGCGAGTGGAGAGAAGGATGATCAAGCTTTGCCGGATGTCTTCTTCATAATTAAACATGCGGGTGGGATTATCATTATGGCTGAATTCTGGGGGGAATGCCCATCCTTTACCTAAAAAACTATTTTTATTCTGCATAAATCATTCGATTTAATTAATCATTACAACGCCTCCTTTTACAACGGTTTGGCCGGATGCGGATATTTCGGCGGTGGCAGACCCTTTTACTTTAACTCCCATTTGTGCGGAAACCTCGATATTCAAGCCATTTATCTTGGTATCTTGCTTAGACTTGGATTCGATACCCATTCCTTCTGTCTTGACATTCCCTCTTGCCTTAAATATGAGATCTTTGCCGGATTCTACCATAATTCCGTTTTTATCCATACAGACCTTGTTCTTATTAGCATCGGATAACAGAATTTGCTTTTTGTCATCATCCAATATGAGCGTGTTCTCTCCGGGAGTCCCTATTGTGATAATCTTTTTATCATCGTCCAAAGTAATTTTCAACTGGTTTTTTGTAACAATTGTCTTTAAATTATTTTTTGGATCTAAAGAAACCGGCGTTTTTCGTTTGCGACTGTACAAACTTCCGATAATCACAGGGTGGCAGGGGTCCTCATTGATGAATTGCAGGACTACCTCATCATCGACTTCCGGTAGAAATAACATGCCGACCCCATTGCTTGCGTACGGACTGACCGGCCGAGCCCATATCTCCGTCTTCTCACATTGTAACAAGGGTATATCGACTAATATAAAATTCTCGAAATCTTTATTATCTCCGATCTTTTTAACGATCCCTATTTGTAATCCTCGTATACCGGGCAAAAAACCACTAGCTGCGGGAGCGACTACATCGGGCTCTTCGGTAATGACTACCGGATTGAAACCCATATAGACTTGTGTCTTCCATTCGCCTCCTTGTAGTGTATGTTCTACTGATTGAACAAATGCGTTTCCACTATAATGTTTGCTTAATCCTTCTAATTTGATAATACAGCCCGGAATAATAGACGCATTCCCGTAAATTGTGATGGAGCCTTGAAAACGTGCCAGACCGCTCCATAAAGCTTGCGCATCGGCCCAAGCATGTAAAGAAGCGTCGCCGATGGGAGCGTTAGTTTGATAAAGCATCACTTCATTTGCCAGACCGGATAGATCCTTTGCGGCGATATCGCCTTGGGCATTGAGAGGAGGTTTGCTGGCGGTGGCTTTGATAATTTGTTGACGGCTCACGTCCCAAGCGCAAGCTTTTGTATCTGTGTATTGCTCGGAAGCGGATATAGAACCATCGAAAGCGATTAAATTATCTCCATAGGTGATGGTTAAGACCGGGGAGGCGGATACATTCGGTTTACATACCTTGACTTGTTTACCGTCAGTGATAACGACTAATCCGTTATTTTGTGCTCGTGTGAGTACAAAATCCCAATCTGTACAATAGTATTGTACCAGTTGTGGAATTTCTATACCGGTGCTATCTACTTTGGCGGAAAGCCCGTATTGTCCCAGAATCTTCTTGATAACGGTATCATCTTTACTATTTTCATATACATTATTTTTACGTCCAAAGTTGCAGGATATGCGAAACCCCTACATTCTAAAATAAATAGAGTTTGTTGTTCGCTATTGATTTTTAACTGATGGGTTGTAACGCATCCCTCAAATAAGGTGTTGACCTTATCTGTTGGACCCGCTTGAAACTTAAGCTCCGTACCCGGATTGAATATTTTGTTGTCTGGTATTTCAAATTGGCTGTTGTCGATAATATCAGCGCTGATGGAGATCGTTGCTTTATCGATCTTATTACATGCTCTGTATATTTTTGCATTGATTACGGAGTATTGCTCCGTAACATCTTTACTATTTAGGAATAGTTTGATTATAAATGAATTATCCATATTCATTATATTTTAGGGAACCATAATTGAGTTCCGGGTTTTATATCTCTAAAGCTGATTAGGTTATTTATGGAGGCAATCATTGGAGCATAACCAGAATTTTTATATTCTTTTGCGCATAACCCGATTAGACTGTCTCCTTGTTTAAAAGTAACGAATTTACCCTCAGCTTTTTGATTTTTCTTTTTTGCTTGTGTCTCTCTACTACTAATCGCCTCAGTTAGTGACAAGGAGCCTTTAGCTCGTAAAGGATTGCCATTGGGCGAGAATAAGGTGTAATCCCAATTTAGGCAGGTTAATCTCCCCTTGAAAATGAGACTCCCCCAAATTACTTTAAGGAAGCAAGGGCTGGGTGGATCGATCTCCGCGCTAGGAAGAAAAATGATATTCTCCAAATCCTTGATCCTTTCTGTCACGGTTTTTTTCCCCGTCGGGATAATACCGGTACCATCGAAGTGTATATCAAATGAGAGAGTGGAGGGGTTGGTGTGTTTATACTCCGGTAGTTGCTTATCCTCTTTTATGCTTTCGTCTTTCTTATAGGAGGTAGATTTGCTTAACTTATAGCTATCCGGATTGATTTGGACGGTGATACTACCCAATTTCTCGCCACCTTTGTATTCAATTGATTTATATGCCTCGATGATCAACTTTTGGTTCATGTTTTACCGCTCCTTTCTACAAGAAAAAAGGTTTGACAAATCTTTCTTGGCCTCACGAATTACCTCCTCTTTGATTTGTTGTATCAAATCACGGGAGAGAGGGAGGTCGGGTTCCTTTTTCTGCTGTGTCACTTTTGCGGACACTTGGATTTCTTTTATAGTTATAGCCATTGCTTAAATTGTTCTTTTTTCGTATCTTCTGTATCTCTTATCGACATACGGATCAAATTAGTATAAGCCATCTCCAATGTTTCAATCACCAGCTCATTCTTTTGGGAATTCAATGCGCTAATGTCCCATTTTACAGGGTAAGCATTGAGCACAGACCAATTATTTAGGGGAAAATGCCCGGCATCCAGCAATGATATAGTTAAATTGACGGGAACGATCTGGGCACTTCCATTATTTTCCAATACTTTAACCACATATGTCTCTAGCACATGAGGCAAAGGCATTAAAGAACGTTTCAACACAAGGTTACCGTGCTTTCGTCGGGTAGGCACCTGATAGCTAAAACTGTTTTCTCCCCCTTCCTTAATCGTTTCTGTCTCCATTTCAAGTTGTAGTCCCGAGACCTCTTGGAAAGAGGTCTCGATCAATCCTTCGAAAGTCACGTTGAAATAAAACGCTACCGGAGGAGGGACAATATGATCAAACCTTAGCATTAAGCGTTTTCTATGGTCAATCCTTCATGCGCTAAATCTAAGGTTTCGATGGCAGCCTCGTTTCCATCGGATTTTAAGCTGACACCGGTAACCTTAGTCGGCCATGCGTTCGATAATTTCCAAACCATCGTAGGGCTTCCTGCTTCATCCAGTAAGCTGATTGTTACATCTTCTCGCTGTATTGTGTTCATTTTTATCTTGTTAAACCAATCGAATAATTTGTTATCCGCTTTGAAAACCCCTTTCTTTAGACTGACATTGCTCGTCTTCTTCAGTCCCGGCATCTTGATATTTGAGAAAACCGGGCTATTACCATGTCGGTACTCAATTACTTGGGCTTCCATATCCAGACCAGATACCTCTTTAAAAGCGATTTCCCCGAGGCTACCTAATTCTACCTTAAAATAAAAACTGGGTAACGGCCATACATTATCTTGTGCTTCTCCTGCCATATTCGTATTTTTTAATAGGTTTTAATTCTTAAATTATCAGCTTTTTTGCATTTGTTGTTGGAATGTGATCTCGATAAATTCCGCAGGTCTGGTAATAGCCACGAATACGGATATCCTGAGGATACCTTCCAGAATATCCTCCGGAGTCATCGTGTCTCCCAATCCGATATGAATGCTATATGCGTCTTCGGGGGAAGTTCCTGCTAATCCACCTCGTTTCCATACGCCCCGTAAGAATCCATCTATCATACTACGCATATTTACCCATGTATTTACTACATTCGGTTCGAATACATAGGCACGGGCGGCGTTCTTGATCGATTCCTCTAGGAAGATCATCGTACGCCTTACGTTAATATAACGCCAGTCTAACGAGTTACCATCCATCGTGCGGGCACCCCAAACCTTGATTCCTTCACCGGGGAAGCTACGTATCGCGTTTACGGCTTTTCCATTCATCGGTACGTTCAGATCTTCTTTGGTAATAAGACTCTTCCTTAATCTTTATCGGATATTCTGTGCTGATACGAAAAACGTCCTTATCCATGAAACGGATTTGCTCGGGATTCTTGAAGCTAATATTTTCCGGTCCATTATCCTCCATAAAAATATCCATTGACGCATTTTCTGGATTACGAGGTATCAAGATAAAATCCCAATAGGCTTCTTTTGTGTGATAATGGATTTCTTTCTGTATTGGGCATTTCGTTTCTAATAATTCTTTGGTAACATGAATGATCACATTGAGCCGATTCAGTCGGTTATCGATAACACTTAATTGTATATCTGAATCATTTAGCTCTTCCGGTAGCAGGGATTGTGTATACAGTAAAAAATTCGGATCTTTTGAATGTGCTTGAAACTCAAGGTTGAGACCATCCGGGGAGGTTGAAAGGTGATCAAGAAGCTCTTCTCGATCTCCAATTAGTGCATATTGATTTCGACCCGTTTGCCTAAAAGGATATTTAGGTCCTCCTAATACGACTCTATTCGTTCTCATGGGTTCTATCTCGAAGATTTCAGAAGGAATACATTCATTATAATATTCATGGCTAAATATAATGTTAATTAAAAAGTCAAATTTCATCATTGGTTTGTTTTATAGTTATAATATTCCAAAAGTAGATAAAAAGAATATGGCATGATATTAAATGCTATATGTTTGATAACATTATTATTTCTAATTTATTTTTTGACTTGATATTCGTTGTTTTATATCCTTGATTTCTGTTCCGTCAAAAGATATGATTCGTGCTTTACATAGGATTGATGGATAATAATGCCCTCCTAATATACTCCATATATTGCTGAGCTCTTGCATACTAATTGTTACGGGTTCGAGCGTTATGGTACCTTGGTCTGGTAATTTAAGAATGGAATTTTGTTGTAAGAAGGAGATTGAATCCGATAATATTTGTATAGATTCTAAGTATCTTTTAGATGAAAAAACAGCGGCAACCATAATATATATATTCAAGTACCATGGTGGAGATGTTTGTTGGAATGTGTTATTTTTTGTGTTCCTATAGGGGGCAGAGATTCCCATTGCTGTCTCTCGCTCTATATTCACGATAGAAAGTATGATTTTATCCGATTGATCCTCATTTGGAGTCGCATCAATACTTCCGGCTTCCACTATAATTTCTGCCCGTTCATAATAGCTGGAAAGAAATTCGTTCATTTTCTCTGCGAGTGTGTTTATTAATACGTGTATCATGGTCTTTTGCTTTATTTGTGCTAAAGGTAAGGAATAAATTTGTTTTTCTGCTTTATAATTTCATTGTCTGAATTCTTTCTAGCAAATTACCTTCGTTTCGATTCGTGATAAGAATTAAAATCGTTTTTTGATTATCATAGATAATTACGTCTTGGCGGTTTCCTGAAAAAGATTGAAAGAAAAGTTGATCCTGAGATTGGGCTATGCTTATTGTGTATTTTTTATCTACTCTTATTTTCTATTATGTGACTTCGGAAAAACACGTACGACTTTTCTCATAAACATGTACGACTTTCCGGTAAAACATAATCGTGTTTTTAAGCTGTTAATGTTCAGTGATTTATATTTTTGTATCATTCACGCACTTATTGTATGGAAAATTATCACATCGCCACTCAATAAATCATATATACCTCCATGTAGAAGTGCGGCACGCTATGTCTCTATAACAGGATGTCTCCAATAGGGTGAGAATCGAGTAGTATGGCTTTATCACACGTACATTATATAACTTGTTAAGTCTTGAAAAAAAACTTGAAAAATAATGCTGAAAAAGTTTGGAGGTTATGTTTTATAACACTAC
>NZ_FR885260.1:0-9263 GCF_000436315.1 Parabacteroides sp. CAG:2
AACGTTATTTACAGAAAAAGTTTTAGAAACATACATAAAGATGCGCCCTTTGAGCCCTAACCTATCAGCAACATCCCTGATACGGGATACAAAAAAGCCAATGGGACACGGCCGCAAAGCCATTGAGACAACACCTCTATCCCATTGACTTTACAAACCTATCCCTTTGAGATACCAACCCTATCCCATTGAGATGCTATTGACAACCGGGCACTTAAAGAACAAAAAGTGAATGCACAACCGTATATTCCTATTCAATGAACGTGAATGCACTACCGCTGAAAGAATACGTCCTTGCCCATTCTCCAAATTGACGATTTCAAATCTGTCCTCTTCCAAGTGCTCCATCTCGATTTTCCCGTCATATAATTTAGGCCGCCCTCTTTTACCTGTAGGCTCTTCCGTGATGAGATAACGGAAATAGGCGTCATCTCTAAATCGGCTGATTACATGAAATCCCATTTCAAATGCGCCATACACAAAGGTGGATTTGGAGAAGTAGGCATCCGCAACCACATAGTTTGCCAGTCGCTGAAGTGTTTCCTTGCGTGTACACGGCACATGTAGATACCAGTCTATTAATGTGTATGTAACTTGCTCCGGTGTTTTTATCGGCGGTGTTTGAACCACTTCCGGATGGAAGCAGGCATGAAAGTCCGATAGCGTTGTTCACCAAAGCGACCATAACGACCCGGTTGAAGGAAATTAATCCGCCCGGGGATAATCAAATATAAAAGTAGGACTTCAAGCATAAACTTCTCACGCCATTTGTTTAGCTTTACCGCTGATTTAAGCAGCACACTATTTATTAGCTCTAAATATTGGTCAAGTTCGTTCAGATTCATTTTTTCAGGATGTGGAAACCCTTAATATAATGAATCGGGAGGACTTGACCTACTTTTTATTTGTTAATTCAAAACTTAACGAACTATTGCATAGGGAAGATCTCCAGAAATTGGCAGAAGAAGATAATCCCATCATAATATTAATGGAATAATTTTTGGTGGTACGAGCGAACTGTGTCAACTAAATATTTTTCATCCGTTGTCATATCCGGCTGAGCCAAATAGACATGAACCTATCATACACGATATACCCATCCGGTTGCCTCAATATAAACTCCTTATCTATTAATATCCTTAAGGAAGTATTCACGCTACTCACCGCCTTCAAATCATACTTTTTGATGAAGGCGGCAGCATTGACCTCCCGGACAATCCCTTCCTTGGCAATCGCTTTCAATAGCTGGATTTGATTAAATGTCAACAATTGGAAATAAGTCTGGTAGGTATATTCTTCTTCCCGTAAGATCTCCATCATGAGAGAATCAAGAAGCTCCGGAGAAAGTGTTTTTTCCGGTAAAGCGAAGAGACGGTTCAAAAGATATTGCACATACCAAGTATGCCCATCTACCCATGTGTACACCTTATCAAATATTTCTTCCGGAAGCTCCTTCCCTTCCTTCTCGAAGAAAGAATGGGCAAAGGAAAAATACACCTCCTTGCTGATCTTGTCTAAAAATAATTTCTGGGTGGATTGATAGAAGGGGCGCTTGATTGAGAAGAATATATATTCCATCAAGTGCTTTTTACTCCCCGAAAAGATAAAATGAACATTCGGCAAAAATTGAATATAAGAACGCAATAGGCCTTCCACCCCTTTCTCAGGATATTCCATGATTTGCTGGAACTCGTCAATAGCCAGATAACATTCTCTTCCAGACTGCCGCAAGTAGTCGAAAATCTCCTTCAGCGTAGATTGCGAGAGGTTATCCGGCTTACCAACGTGATATTTCTCCCATTATGAAGAGCGGATAAAATCACTTCTGTCTCTTTCTCCCGATCACAAAAATATTCTGGACCTTGATAACCAACTATTAAAAAAGGATTATTCATATTCAGCATCTTATTTGCATTACGCAATTCACGTAACGCAAATTACGTAATAAAAAACCAGAATAACAAGTAAACCGACTACTACTTACATATCCCGACACTCACCGACACTCGCCGATTCCCGTTTTTCAGAGGGTCTATCTTTGCATTGTCATTAGTAATTAACCTTTTAAAATTCAAAATTATGGCAGTGAAATTTAAAGTAGTAAAGCGTAAGGTATTGAACGGCGCAGAGAAAGACTCAGTAAAGAACTACGCGATCGCTAAAACATCGGGGACTTCGGACCTCAACAAATTATGTAAACTGATTTGCTCTCGCTCCACGCTTTCGTCGGCGGACGTGAAAGCGGTGCTCGATTCATTAAACTGGGCGATGGATCTGGAACTTTCCTCCGGCAACGTGGTGCAATTGGGAGAATTTGGAAACTTCCGTATGTCTATTAACTCCGAAGGAACGAATACGCCCGAGGACTTCGACGCCACCAAGATAAAGGGGGCACGTATTATCTTTTTCCCGGGCTCGGCCCTGCGGACTACCCGCAATGAGGTGAATTTCGAGCCTCTGGAGGTTACGAAAAAGAGCGCAGGTTCTGATAGCGAAAGCCCGGACGAGATATGAGAAAAATTGACCTGATCGTGATTCATTGCTCGGCAACCCGTGAGAATACGGATTATAGCCCGGAGCAACTGGAGAGTGACCACAAGGCACGGGGATTCCTCCGTGCCGGTTACAACTTCTACATCCGTAAATCGGGAGAAGTGGTGAACCTGCGCCCGCTAGAGCAAATTCCGGCTCATGCGAGAGGACACAACAAACACAGCATCGGGATTTGCTACGAGGGTGGACTGGACATCACCGGACAGTCACGGGATACCCGCACACAGGCTCAAAAGACCTCGTTGTTACGTTTGATCCGGCATCTCTTAATCTGCTTTCCCGGCTCATGGGTCTGTGGGCACCGGGATCTCTCGGAGGACTTAAACGGAGACGGGACGATCTCGCCGGATGAATGGATCAAACAATGCCCCTCATTCAACGCAATCTCCGAATACAAAGAACTCGTGTATGAGCTACGAAAAAAATAAGTAAAAAATCCATGCTCCCACTAAGGGTTTTCAAATTTGGTTGCGACTATTAGTATAGAAACAACTTAAAATGGAGAATAGCATAGATCATATTATCACAAGGATATTAAGTGGCAACAGCTCCTCGGAAGATTTTCTTTCGCTGAGCGAATGGCTGAACGCAGACGAAAAGAACAAAAAAGAATTTCGGTTGCTAAAGAGTTATTGGGATGCGGAAGTCTCGTTCAGCCATTCCTTAATGCCTAATGTGTCCCTCGATAATTTGAGAAAGAAGATCGACGATCAAAGCAGGCAAAAGAGATTGAGGCTGATCCGTTTCATCGCTACTCCCATTGCGGCGGCAATCGCCTTTCTTGTTCTGTTTTTCGCGACAATACACTTAAATACCCGGGAAGCTAAGGTTCAGCAATTCTATACCTATATAACCGATAAAAATAAATCTCATTTTACGCTAGATGATGGTACGAAGATCATTTTGAACCGGAATAGTTGCTTTACCTACTCTGACGCATACGGTACGGATCAGCGAAAGGTTAATTTGGAAGGAGAAGCCTATTTCGAGGTGGCGAAAAATCCGGAAAGACCTTTCATCGTCGATATGGGAAATGCCTCCATACGGGTATTAGGTACGACCTTTAGTGTAAAAGCCGATAAAGGGAAGGATCAGATCACGGCCGTCCTGCTGGAAGGGTCTATCCGTTTCGAAAGCCCGACACAACAAGTCTTACTCGCTCCCGACCAGCAACTTACATTCATCCGTTCAACGAACAAGATTGATATCCAATCCGTCAACGCAAAAGAAAATCTGGCATGGAAAGACGGCTTGCTAAAGTATAAATCAATAGCGCTTTGTACCTTGCTGAATGAGCTTGAGAAAAGATACGAGATTCCGATCCATATAGAAAACAAGAGATTGCTGGACCCGAATGTCACTGTATCCGGAACATTCAGTGAGGATCAATCTTTAAAGGAGATTTTACAAGTGATCTCTCGTAGTTTGCCGATCAAATGGTCACAAAGAGATGGAACTTACTATATTCAATAAAATAAAAATATCAACACATCTTAAAAAACAAGCAATGCCTATGAGATAACACGGATCCTATCTTTCAAAAAAACAAAACCGGCTGCAAAAATACAGCCGGCCCCATTAAAAAGAATTAATTCCTGCTTCTGCTACTCCACGACCAAATTTTGTGGCAGACGCATATTATCAACCTTTTATCAGTACAAAAATATGGAAAATGTTTCGTATTATAGGTCTTTTAGGTCCAAAGACTTAAAAAAAATGCTCTCGGTCCTAAAAATGTCCTTTATTTTACTTTTCTTGACACTGTTCCAAGCGGTAGCGACTAATTCCTATTCACAATCTGTAACGATTTCCGTGAAGACGGATCAAGCCCCGCTAACCGATCTATTCGCTATTATAGAAAAACAAAGCGATTTCTTATTTTTCTATGTGGATTCTGACGTAAAGAACGTAAAAGTGAGCGTGAACGCAACTGATAAGTCCATAGAAAATATCTTATCGCAAGCACTACGCAACACGAGTTTGAAATATTCGATCGAAGGACGAAATATCAATGTATTTAATAAAAACATTGTTGCCCAACAGACTAAGAAACGCATCACCGGTGTCGTTAAAGACCCGGAAGGAAACGCTATTATCGGTGCTAACGTAGTCGAGAAAGGCACGACCAACGGCACGATTACAGATCTGGATGGTAAATACGTTATGGAAGTATCCTCAAACGCAACTCTCGAGTTCTCTTATATCGGTTACATGACACAGTTGCAACCGGTAGGCGGCAAAAACGAGATCAATGTAAACTTGAAAGAGGACACTCAAAAACTGGATGAGGTAGTCGTAGTGGGTTACGGTACGCAGACGAAACGTGAGATTACCGGTTCTATCACCAACGTGACCGCTGAGGATTTCAACCAAGGTCTGACTCGTAACGCAGCGGATTTGTTGCAAGGTAAGGTGGCCGGTTTAACGATCAATACAGGTTCCGGCGACGTAACGGGCAACTCGACGATTCAATTAAGAGGTCTATCCACTTTGCAAAACGACCAAGGCCCGTTAATCGTTATCGATAACGTGCCGGGCATGGACATGTCTACGGTTAATCCGCAGGACATCGAATCTATCTCTATCTTGAAAGATGCCTCTTCAGCCGCTATCTACGGTTCCCGTTCAGCGGGTGGTGTTATCCTTATCACGACTAAGAAAGGTTACGCCAGCAAACCGACCATCGCTTATAATGGAGCGTTCGGTGTATCTACCTTGGCTAACAAGCCGAATCTGCTAACAGCGGACCAATGGCGTAGCTATACTTCCTCTACCCCGGGTAAGGACGGTAAGGATTTTGACATGGGAGCGAACACGGATTGGTTCGACGAGATCACGAGAATCGGTTTCCAACAGGATCATGCCGTGTCTTTATCAGGAGGTGGTTCACACCATAACTATAGAGGTTCCCTTTCTTATATGCAACGTGAAGGTATCGCATGCGATAACTCCATGAACCGTTACAACGCCCGTTTCCAATTCTCCCAACGTGCTCTGGAGGATCGTTTGAAAGTAAGCATCACCGGCGTGGCTACCGTTACAGATAACGCGCCGACCAATGCGACCAATTTCTTACTTGCCTACAATATGATTCCCGTTCGCCCGGTTAAGCTAGAGGATGGATCTTGGTTCGACACACGTGAATACGACCAAGGAAACCCGGTACGTAACCAGAAAGAGAATACACATAAGAACCGCATCAATAATTTCTATGGAACCGCTGATGTCGGTTATACGATTATCGATGGCTTAGAGGCTAAAGTTCTTTTAGCTAAAAGCCGGAATACGGAAGATGAGAGCAAATACAACAGTATCGAGTCTCAAGCCGGTTACAACGATGGCGGTAAGGCCGAACGTTGGTCCAGACTACGTGATAAAGACTTGATGGAATGGACCGCCAATTATTCAGCTGAGTTCAATAAGCATAAGATCAATGCCTTGATCGGTTACTCTTGGGAAGAAGAGAATTATGAGGAGACTCACGTACAGACCCGTGGTTTCGTCACTGATTTATTAGGTGCTAACAATTTAGCCGCGGGACAAAATCTGAATCCGGGAGACGCAGAGTCTCAAAAATGGCAAAGTCGCCTGATCTCTTTATACGCAAGAGCCAATTATAGCTTCAATGAGAAATATATGTTGACAGCTACCGTACGCCGGGATGGTTCTTCTAAATTTGGAACGAATAACAAATGGGGTACCTTCCCTTCCGTTTCCGTGGGTTGGAATATCACCCAAGAGTCATTCATGGAAAAAGTAAACTGGCTTAACGACTTAAAGTTAAGTGTCGGTTATGGTATCACTGGTAATCAAACAGGATTGGACCCCTACAAAACCCTCGAGCTTTACGGCACAGATGGTGTATATTATGATACCGGTTCTTGGCTACCTTCTTATAAAATCAGCCAAAACGCAAACCCAGACTTAAAATGGGAACAGACAGCGATGTTGAACATCGGACTTGATTTCTCCGTATTGGATAGCCGCCTAGGTGGTCGTATCGAATGGTATAACAAAAAGACCTCTGACATGCTTTATACCTATCCGGTGCCAACCCCTCCTTACCTATATAGCGAGATCATGGCTAACGTGGGCGATATGCGTAATACGGGTATCGAGTTGAGTTTGAACGCAGACGCTATCCGCACGAAGGATTTCGATTGGAACATCTCCTTAAACTTGGCTCATAATGAGAATGAAGTGACTCGTCTATCCAACGACGTATTTACAATGGATAAGATTTTATTAGGTGACGTATTCATCCGGGGTGGAAGCTCCAGCGGTACACACGTATTGGAAGAGGGATGCCCTATCGGACAATTCTATGGCTTGGTTTGCAACGGTATCGATGAGAACGGCAGATATATCATGGTAGATAAAGACGGTGACGGCGAGATTTCCGATCCGGCGGATTATGACTACATCGGATCCGCTCAACCGAAACTGACATATGGTATCACCAATACTTTCCGCTACAAGAATTTTGATTTGTCATTCTTCTTGCGTGGAACGATCGGTAATGATATATTGAACGCGACCCGCATGGCATACGCTCAATCCGGATTCTTGCCGGGAACAAACGCATTGGATGATCCATTGACCTATACGTTAAGCGAAACTCCAAGATTCTCCAACTATTACTTAGAGAAAGGTTCTTTTATGCGTCTCGACAACTTGACTTTAGGTTATAAGATCAAAGCATTGAATGGTATCCGTGTTTATTTCACGGCGCAAAACCTATTCGTTATCACGAAATATAAAGGTCTTGATCCCGAAGTTCCTATGGATTCAGGAGACGGTTTGACCCCGGGTGTAGAACCTCGTGAATTTTATCCGAAGGCACGCACATTCTCTGTTGGATTAAACTTGAATTTCTAATACACAAACAGTAACGATCATGAAAAGATTATTCAAAAATATAATATGTGCCGTACTCGCTCCGGTAGCACTTGTCTCTTGCATGGATTTGGACGAGAACGTATACGACAAGCTTCCTACCGACGAATTCGGGACAACAGAAAAGCAGATTAATGCGATCATGGCTCCGGCATACCAATCCCTAAAGAACATGCTGGCTTATGACGGTCCTTGGGGAGCGGCCGATATGACAGCCGATATCTTGATAGCACCGACACGTGTAGGTGGCGACTGGTGGGACGGCGGACAATACATGGAACAATGTATGCACAGTTGGAAACCGAACTCTTACTCCGTAGAGAATTGCTGGACATATTGTACGGAAGGTTTAACCACAGTTAATTCCGTATATAATATTATAGAGAAAAGCGAGGCGATGAGCGATGAACTTAAGCTTCAATACTTGTCTGAGCTAAGAGGATTACGCGCTTTCTGGTATTATGTAATCGTAGATATTTTCGGTAACGCTCCATTAGTGACAGATTTTGAGGATACCTCCTTGCCCTCCATCACGAGCCGTGCGGATCTGTATAAATACGTGGTGAAGGAATTAACCGAGATCATCCCGAACCTGCGCTCCGATGTATCAGACGCCAGCTACGGTAAGTTCACGCAAGGGGCTGCCCGTATGGTATTGGCAAAGATGTACCTCAACGCCGAGGAATGGATCGGCGAGCCGAACTGGAAAGGTGTAGTGGAGCAGTGCGACGAGATCATGAAACTCGAATATATCATCGAGCCGAATTGGAAAACCAATTTCGAGGTTCATAACGAGGTATCACGAGAGATTATTTTCCCGATCTGCTACAAGGCATCTGATGCTTGGGGTAACTCCATTCATCTTTGGACATTGCATTATCTGGATCCCGATGTATTAGGTTTCACCGGCGGTATGTGGAATGGTATCAACGCCCAGCCGGATTTTGTCCGCACATTTGATACGGAAGATCCTCGTTACGAAGGTTCGTTCTTGATTGGCCCGATGATCGACCCTAGCACGGGAGAGATTTTGAAAACGACCCTAGGACATGACTTGATCCATACGATCGACTTAAATGTGGTACCGGGAACTGAGAAAACCGATGCGGATGGTAACTTAACCCCGTGGGGCGAGGTTCACCAAGAAGACGGCGCACGTATCAATAAGTGGGTATATGAGAAAGGCATGCAAAATACCAATATGGAGAACGATATCGCTATCTTCCGTCTGGCCGATGTATACCTGATGAAAGCGGAAGCCTTGGTTCGTATGGGCGGGGATCTCGGTGAAGCTACTCGTCTGGTAAACGCTATCCGGGAAAGGGCTTACGGCAATTCCGATCATAATTACACGAGCGTGACATTGGACGATATCTATAACGAGCGTGGTTATGAGTTGGCATTCGAATTTGTCCGCCGCCAAGATATGATCCGCTTCGGGACTTATCTGAAACCGAGATATATGAAGCCGAAACAGACTCCGGAATATCGTAAGATCTTCCCGATCCCGTTCAAGGCTTGGCAGAAGAATAATAATTTGGTTCAGAACCCGGGATATCCGGCATTCTAATCATATCAGTCTGTTTTTAATATCAATTCTTTAGACCCCAATTCAATTATTAATCATAATATGAACAAATTTATGAAAGAGGTAAATAAACAATCCTGTCCGACTGGAATCTCGAGAAGGGAATTCCTTGGGATGGCAGCCACAGGTGCTGCCGCCCTTACGATCCTGCCCAGTTTTACCGTAGCGGGATTAGGACACGTAGCTCCCAGCGATAAGCTTTATATCGCGAAAATAGGCTGGGGGG
>NZ_FR885260.1:9304-78328 GCF_000436315.1 Parabacteroides sp. CAG:2
GGCACCCGCCGATTTGGGTAGCTTGATGAATACGCCGCACAAAAACGCAGCGATCACCTGTCTGTGCGACGTAGACGACCGTCAGTCTGCCGACGCTCGTAAGAAATACCCGAAGGCGAAGTATTTCAACGACTTCCGTGAGATGTACGACAAGGAAGGCAAGAACTTCGATGCCGTATGTATCTCCACCCCGGATCATAACCATGCGATCCAAGCTTTCGGCGCTATGCGGATGGGTAAGCACGTATATCTGCAAAAACCGATCGCGCACGATATTTAC
The DNA here is from genome assembly GCF_000436315.1 of Parabacteroides sp. CAG:2. Taxonomy (NCBI): domain Bacteria; kingdom Pseudomonadati; phylum Bacteroidota; class Bacteroidia; order Bacteroidales; family Tannerellaceae; genus Parabacteroides; species Parabacteroides sp. CAG:2. Next base: position 9,585 of record NZ_FR885260.1, read on the forward strand.
GAGGCACGTATCCTTACCGAGGCCGCCAAGAAATACAAGGTCGTGACCCAAATGGGCGACCAAGGTAACTCTTGCGACGGTATGCGTACCCTTCGTGAATGGTTCGAGGCAGATCTGTTAGGTGACATCCAGAAGGTATATTGCTGGACCAACCGTCCTGTATGGCCGCAAGGTATTCCTTGGCCGAGCCAGAAGCCTGAGGTTCCCAAGGGATTAAATTGGGACTTATGGGTAGGTACCGCCGAGTATGTGGATTATATCGATAATCTTGTTCCGTTCAACTGGCGTGGTTGGTGGCGTTTCGGTACAGGCGCTCTTGGAGATATGGGTTGCCACATCATCGGCCCTCCATTCAAATTGCTTCAATTAGGTTATCCGACTGAGGTTTCTTGCAGCACGACCAATGTCTACTCCGGTATCTTCGAGGAGGCTTATTATCCTGAGAGTTGCCCGGTAGCCAGCTCGATCCGTTATAAATTCAAGAAGAAAGACGGAAGCGACCTGAATCTCTATTGGATGGACGGTGGTATCATGCCGGAGCGTTTCGAGGAGATCGATCCGGATGCAGACATGACCTGCACGATGGGAGACTTGGATATGATGGACGTAGAAGGCGCAACCGTATTCGTAGGTACGAAAGGTATGGCTTCTTGCGGCTGGGGCGGTTCCGACCCGAGATTCTGGCCAAAGGGACAGAAGGCGAACAAGAAACCGCTGTTCGACAAGGACGTGAACATTCCTCATAAATACAAACGTATCGAAGGCGGCACGAACGGTCATTACTGGGCGTGGATCGACTCTTGTATCGCAGGATACGACAAGGCGGACGTAGAATCACCATTCGAAGGTTACGCCGGTCCGTTGACGGAGACCGTATTGATGGGTAACCTGATCTTACGCAGCTATAATATCCGGGAACAAGTGAAACATAACGACTCGATCTACGGAGAACGCGAGGGCTTTATCTATCCGGGAAGAAACAAAACTTTCCAGTGGGACGGAGCGAACATGCGTATCACCAACTTCGAGCAAGCGAACCAATTCATCAAGCGGAAATACCGCAATGGATGGGAAGATCTCAAGTTATAAAAGCGAACAACAATGGGATGAGACGGGGCACACCCCGTCTCTACAACTAGATAATTTACTTAAATAACTATACAAAGATGAAAAAGATTTATAGCAGTATTATGGCCGTAGCCTTATTCGCATCGGCTCTATCATGTACCTCTGGCAACAATAACAATACGAACAATGCCGGAACGCAAACCGCCCAAACCCAAGCCCTCGATAGCGATGGTATCCCTACGGGAGGCGAGTGGATCACCATGTTCGACGGGAAAACCTTGAACGGATGGCGCGGCTATTGCCGTCAGGATGTACCCCAAGGTTGGGTGGTTGAAGACGGATCGATCACCTATAAAGGTAGCGACAATAAGGCAGACACGGGCTTCGGCGACTTGATCTACGACAAGAAGTTCAAAAATTTCGTTTTCGAGATCGAATGGAAGATCGACAAGGCCGGTAATAGCGGTATCTTCTATACTGCGCAAGAAATTGAGGGTACACCTATTTATTACTCCAGCCCAGAATATCAGTTACTCGACAACGAGAATATGCCGGACGCATGGGAAGGTTGCGACGGTAACCGTCAGGCCGGTGCCGTATATGACATGATTATGCCGGATCCACAACCCGTAAAACCGTACGGAAACTGGAACAAGACGAGAATCGTTGTCTATAACCAACGCGTGATCCATTACATGAACGACGTGAAAATTCTGGAGTTCCAATTTGGTACCCCGGTATGGCGCGCGTTAGTGGATCATAGTAAGTTCAGCAAGTTCAGCACGAGTCCGGAGAAATGCCCGGAAGCTTACGACTTGATGCTACAATGCGGAAAACAACCGGGTTACATCGGTATGCAAGACCACGGTTATGGTGTTTGCTTCCGCAATATCCGAATCAAAGAGCTCTAAAATCGTATGAGAATAGAGATTTGTCAATCTTATGAGGCATTAAGCCTTAAGGCAAAAGAGATTGTTACCTCAGAGTTAGGGCAGTACAAGGCACTTACGCTTTGTGCCGCCACTGGGGGCTCTCCTACCCGGATGTATGAGTTACTGGTAGAGGAAGCCGGTCGCCAACCGGAATTATTCTCCCAATTCACGGTACTAAAGCTCGATGAATGGGGAGGAATCCCGATGGATCACCCGGGTACGTGCGAGTCGTATCTACGGAACTATTTCGTAGGTCCGCTTCAAATCCCGGAAGACCGGTATATAGCGTTCCAAAGCGATCCGGAGAACCCTGAGGCGGAATGTGAGCGGATCCAACAGATACTGGACCAAAAAGGCCCTATCGACATTTGTATATTAGGAATAGGGATGAACGGCCATATCGCCTTGAACGAGCCGGCTCCTTCCTTACATACGAATTGCCATGTGGCTCATCTGTCCCAGAAATCCTTGCAACATCCCATGATCGCCGGGGATATGGAGAAACCGGGATACGGACTGACATTGGGCATGGCGAATATCTTTCAGTCACGCCTGATTATCCTTCTTATCAACGGGATAAAGAAAAGGGAGATTACTCAAGCTTTCCTTGAACAGAAGATCTCGACGGAGTTGCCGGCCTCCTTATTGTGGCTGCACCCGAACGTGATTTGCCTGATCGACAGGGAAGCGGCGCATAGTTCTAATTAAGCTTTTACAATTATCATGAAATACGCTATCGCATTAGACATTGGAGGAACAAGCATAAAATATACTCTTGTGAACCAGAATGGCGACATTCTTTACGAATCGTCGGAAACCACACAATCAAAAGAGAATCCACGCCCATTATCCGATACCATAAAAAGTATCGTACGGAAAATGACAGACTACGCCCGTTCCCGGGACTGGGGGATTTACGGAATTGGCATAGGTGTACCTTCCGTAGTAGATAAGGGGGTGGTTCTCTTTGCCAATAATCTTCCTGAACTGGACAACCAACAATTGGATCTTGCGTTAGCGGAATTTAATCTACCGGTATTCATCGACAACGACGCAAACCTTATGGGGTTGGGCGAGGTGATATATGGGGCGGCTAAGGGCCTCTCCGATATCGTTTTCTTGACGGTGGGTACCGGCATAGGGGGCGCCTTGTTCTTGAACGGCCGGCTTTATGGCGGCTACCGGAACCGGGGCACCGAACTTGGGCACTTAATTATTCATGGTCTGAATGGGAATCAATGTACTTGCGGAGCGTCCGGTTGCCTAGAGGCACACGCTTCCGTAAGTGCGTTGATCGCCTTATATCGGCAATTATTGGAGAAGAACGGACGGGAGATACCTTCCCGTATCGATGGAAAATATATAGTAGAGCGCTATAAAGCTCAAGAGAAAGAGGCCGTACTCGCTATGGAGGATCATTTCCGGAATCTGTCCCTAGGCGTAGCGAGCCTTATCAACATTTTCGCTCCGCAAAAGGTGATTATCGGCGGAGGCATTTCGGAATCCGGAGATTTCTACATTAATAATATACGGGAACAGGTCTGGAAATTCGTGATGAAGGAAACCTCGTACTTCACGACTATCGAACTTGCCCGATTAGGAAATAAGGCCGGATGCCTCGGGGCGGCGGCATTGGTGTTTAATCATTGAATCTATCTATCATGAATAAGAATAATTGGATCGTACTCCTCATCTTGTGTATTTGGTTTGTCATTTCTTTTGTTACCAATATATTAGGCCCTATGCTACCGATGATTATCGATAGTTTTGGGCTGAGCCTGACATTGGCCGCATTCTTGCCGTTCTCGTTTTTCTTGGCATATGGCATCATGTCCATCCCGGCAGGAATGATCATCGAGCGTTTCGGGGGAAAGATTTCCTTATTGGTCGCTTTCAGTCTGACGTTTTTGGGTGCGGGGCTTTTCGTCATGTTCCCGACCTACCCTATCGTATTGACCTCCCTTTTCGCTATCGGTCTGGGCATGGCGATGCTACAGGTGATTATATTGCCCTTGATGCGTGAGGCGGGCGGAGAGAAAAAATATGCCTTTAATCAGGTATTGGCCCAGATCGTATTCGGGGCCGCTTCTTTCATGAGCCCGTTCGTCTTGGCCGGGCTTATGCGGAAATTAACCGGTGAGGATCCGGCGAACGACTTCTTCATCCGTTTCCTCAAAGGGATAACGCCGGAGAGCTTACCTTGGAGCTCGCTCTATTTTATCTTTACGATTGTTTTTGTCATCATGTTAGTGGTTATCTCTTATGTCAAATTCCCGAAAGTAGAATTAAAGGAAGATGAGAAGGCGGGAACGGTACAGAATTATAAAGAATTACTCAAGCAAAAACAAGTTATATTCTATTTCTTGGGGATTATCGCTTATGTGGGAACCGAGCAAGGATTGGCGAATTGGATGAGTCTTTTCCTGAATATGTATCATGGGGTCAGCCCGGAAGGAGCCGGGGCTACTACGGTTGCTTGGTTCTGGGGATTGATGTCCATCGGCTGCTTGTTGGGATTGGTGATCGTAAAGTTAATCGACTCAAAGCTGATGTTACGTATTTTCTCGATGATAGCGATCCTTAATTTATCGATAGCGCTCTTCGGTCCTACGCAAGTAGCGATTATCGCTTTCGCTTGTTGCGGCTTCTCGATCTCGATCATGTTTTCGGTGATATTCGCCTTAGCCCTTAACTCCGTGGATAAGCATCATGGGGCTTTTTCCGGTATCTTGTGTACGGGTATTTTCGGTGGGGCATTGATTCCGTTCATCATTGGTGGACTTGGAGATCTGATCGGGTTGCGCTATTCCATGTTTTTCCTATTTATCACGCTGGGCTATATCTTGAGTATTTCCTATTGGGCAAAACCATTGGTCAAGAATGAGACCGTCAGTCTTAAGGAATTGTTGAAGCAGTTAAACCGTACAAAATAAATATGTATATCTTTGGCCTATAAAATTATCATCCATGAAAAAAGAATCAATCTACCTCGTTCTGGCATTTTTTATACTTTGCGCTCACTCTTTATATGCGAATAAAAGCGTGCGGTTGGCTTCTCCAAACGGAAAGATCAAGTTTTCCTTGGCTTTGGATAAGAATAGCCCGGTATACAGCGTAACATTTAATAAGCAGACCTTGATCCAAGACTCCCCATTGACGCTGACTTTCGATAATGGGGCGTTCGGGGAAAATGTAAAGATCAACAAACCCGTGTTCAGTACGAAGGAAGAGACCTACGAATTGATCGTTGGTAAGGCGAAACATATACATAGCCTTTCCAAAGAGGTAATCATCCCGCTAGAGGAAACCGTTCAGCCTTTTCGCAAGATTAATCTGGTCTTGAGGGCTTTCGATGACGGTATCGCCTTCCGCTATGAGTTTCCGAAGCAAAAAGGATGGGATTCGTATATCATGTATGACGAGGGAACCACCTTCAACCTACAAGGGAATCCGAACGTAACCACTTTATTCCTCCCCAACTACCAAAGTTCCCACGAAGGTAAATATACGGTCACAGATTATGCCGACATGGATAATAAACGATTGATGGATATGCCCGCCCTATTCTCTTTCCCGAACCATGTTTATATGGCGATTACCGAGGCGGCGGTTCGTGATTACGCCGGTATGTACCTATGGAAAGAAAACGGGACTCTTCTCGGGAAACTATCACCTAAACTGGGACAAGAGCGTATCAAGGTAGAGGCATCCCTACCCCATCAATCTCCTTGGCGGGTCTTGATGATCAGTGATCAAATCGGTTCCTTGATAGCGTCCAATATCCTTACGAATCTCAATGAGCCTTGTAAGATAGAGGATACGTCTTGGATTAAGCCGGGTAAGACTACTTTTACGTGGTGGAACGGAAATGTCGTTCCGGATACGACTTTCCTTGGCGGAAACAATTTCCCCACGAATAAATATTACATTGATTTCGTAGCCCGTAACGGATTGGATTATCACTCGATCTACGGGAACGCCGAGCAAGCTTGGTATGACGAGGATGGAGCCGGATTCGGTTCTCCGGGTCCTAAAGCGGACATCTTGAAAGTCGTTCCGAGCCTCAATATGCAGGAGATTTGCGATTACGCCAAGAGTCAAGGCGTACGTATCCATTTATGGACCAACTGGAAACCTCTGTACGCAAAGATAGACGAGGCTTTCGCCCAATTCGAGAAATGGGGAATCGCCGGCATGATGATCGATTTCATGGATCGAGACGATCAGGAGATGATCCGCATCCAAGAAGAGTTCTTGGCGAAGGCGGCTAAGCATCATCTATTCGTGCAATTCCACGGAGCTTGCAAGCCGTCTGGATTGAGCCGTACCTATCCCAACGAGTTCACCCGCGAGGGTACGCTTAATTACGAGCATTGCAAATGGGATAAGGATACCGACGCAGATCATGACATCCATATGCCTTTTACCCGTTTATTAGCGGGAGCGACTGATTATCATTTAGGAGGTTTCCGCTCTTTGCCAAGGGATAAGTTCAAGAACCAAGAACGTAACCCTTACGTAATGAGTACCCGCTGCCATATGTTAGCGATGTACGTGGTATTAGAGAGCTATCTCGGCATGATTTGCGATACGCCGGAGGCTTACGAAGGACAACCGGGATTCGAGTTCCTGAAAGCCGTGCCTACGACTTGGGACCAAACAGTCGTTCCGAACGCTTCCGTCAATGAATACGTAACGATCGCCCGCAAAAAGGGAGAGGATTGGTTTGTCGGTACGATCAATAACAGCCAAGCACGCAGTATCGATGTAGACCTCAAGTTCTTGGATAAGGACAAGAAATATAAGATAACGATCTATAAAGATGCTGAAGATACGAATATAGACTCGAACAAACTCGTAAAAGAGGTTGAGGAGATCACCTACAGGGATAAAATCACCCTTCCGCTGGCCTCCGACGGAGGATCAGTCTTTCATATTCAACCCATCTGACGTAACTCATCCACTGCAACCTGGGTTGCGGTGGTACTGCAAGGCTGATGCAGTAATACTGCAACGCCCATACAGTAACGCTGCAACGCCCGTGCAGTAACAAGACACAAAGCTTTCGGATAAAAGCAAGTATTGGAGGAACCGGAACAATTGATTACTTTTGTGCTCAAAAATAGATAAATGAGTTACAATTGGAATACACGGACGGAACTTTTGTTCGGAGCGGAGCATATGGAGCGCTTATCCCGTAGCCATGTATTGGTAGTTGGCCTAGGAGGTGTGGGAGCTTATGCCGCCGAGCAGATTTGTCGGGCCGGAGTAGGAAAGATGACGATCATAGACGCCGATACGGTAAACGAGAGTAATATCAACCGCCAATTGCCCGCCCTTCATTCCACCCTAGGGATGCCGAAAGCCGAGGTCGTGGCCAAGCGTTTGCTTGATATCAATCCCCAGTTGCAACTAACCGTCCTGAATGAATTCCTGCGAGACGAACGGACGGAGGAGGTACTCTTATCGGCCCCTCTCGATTTCGTGGTAGATGCCATCGATTCCCTAAGTCCCAAGGTATACCTGATGTACCAAGCATATATCCATAAGATCCCCATCGTGTCCTCCATGGGGGCGGGCGCTAAGGTAGACCCATCCTTGGTACGGATAGCGGATATCTCCAAGACAATCAATTGCGCCCTCGCGAAAGCGGTGCGGAAACGGTTGCGTCCTCTAGGCGTAAGCAAGGGGATTCCCGTCGTATTTTCCACCGAGTTCGCCGATCCGGACGCCGTGATCGAAGTTGAAAACGAAACATGTAAACGTACGACCACGGGAACGGTCTCTTATATGCCGGCAACGTTCGGTTGTTTCCTTGCCTCGCACGTCCTAAGAAACTTGATATGATACAAACCGAAGGAATAACGAAAAGTTTCGGTGCCTTACAAGTATTGAAAGGCATCGACCTCACGATAAACAAGGGCGAGGTTGTCGCTATCGTAGGCCCCAGCGGGGCGGGTAAGACAACCTTGTTGCAAATCATCGGCACGCTCGACGCACCGGATAGCGGGCGACTGGTTATCAATGGCACGGAGACAAGACGATTGGGCGATAAGGAATTGGCGGCTTTCCGCAACCGGAATATCGGCTTCGTCTTCCAGTTCCATCAATTATTGCCGGAGTTCACGGCCTTGGAAAACGTGATGATCCCAGCCCTGATCGCCAAGGAGAAATCGGCCATAGCCGAGAAGCGGGCGAAAGAGATGCTGGACTTCTTGAAACTCTCCGATCGTATGGCACACAAGCCCGCCGAGCTATCCGGCGGAGAAAAGCAACGGGTAGCGGTAGCCCGTGCGCTTATCAATAACCCGGCGGTTATCCTCGCCGACGAACCTTCGGGAAGCCTCGATACCAAGAACAAGGAAGAATTGCACGCCCTCTTTTTCGAGTTAAGAGACCAGATGAACCAGACGTTCGTCATCGTGACGCATGACGAACAGCTGGCCACAAACACGGATCGGGTGATCCATATCAAGGATGGAGTGGTAGAAACGAACTAACAACAAGGGGGTGCGGTTCTAAGTGAACCGCACCCCCTTGTCTATTATAGCGGGTTTATTTACAATACCCGTAGTTTCACCGTCTTTTGGTCGTGGGCGATCTCCGTGCGGATAATGTAGATGCCTGCCGGGAGATCGAACGTATAAGTCGGACGGGCGGGATATAAGGTACGTACCAAACGACCCATCGGCGTAAACACCTGTATCCGCTTCAACGCCTCGCTAGCACTGGCCACTATCCTACCCGATACGGCGGAATAGACAGAGATAGATTCTACGTTGTCCACCCCCTCATTACCGGTAGGCGAGCCCGCACTTAGGAAGTAACGTCCATGGCTGCTGCCGTCCAAACGCAAGGTATACGTATTGTCCGACAACTCCGTACTTTTACGGGTCACGGCATCGTACAGGTAAAGCGTCTCCGCCCAATCGCCGATACCCTCTATCGTCAGTGTAACCTCCCCCTTACCCTCGCCGGCATATACGCCAAGGGGCACTTGGTCGATCCGTCGTACTACGTTCACACCCACGGCACGAGTCCCGGCGATAGTGTACACCTGCGGGATCTCCTCCAGTTCCGTATCCAGCAAGATTACGGCATCCTTATCTGCCTCATAGCTATTCGCGGCATCATCCTGCCGCGTCAACAAGGCCGTGCTACGATATGCATCCCGCTCTGCTGTCAGCCTCAATACCGGGTTTTTGGCCGTAGCGGTACGTAAGGAAGAAGAGACCTTCTCCGACTCTCCTTGCATCATGGAGGGATCGAAATGAACCACCTTCAGATCGGTACCGGTTGCCGTACCTTCCGCTTTCGTTTGAGCCGCATCTTTCAGCTCTACGAAGAAGGCTTGCATGGAGGCGATAACGGCTCCGGATGTAGCATCAGTAACATTTCCACCTTCCCATGCCACATCAGGTGTACCGACAACAAGCCCCTCCTTCACATCCAATGTCCAATATTTTTGCTCTAAGATAGCCTCATTCTCTTTCAAGAAACGAACGATATCCAACGGATACATATAAGGATTACCCAACAGGAAGTGCTTGCCGTCACCATCAGCAATAACACGGACGGTTCCATTATCCGTATTCCACCAATCTTCCGTTCCATTCACATCTGTCAATACCACCTTGATCGACTTGTTATCTGCCAGTTTACCAGCATTGATCCGATTTGCTAAAGTCGGGGCTTTGGTCATGGCGACTCTCAATGTAGCGCTTTTCGTATCCGGTTTCCACGGTTCATATTTGTAGGAGTCATCCGCTTTCGGCAGGCGTACCAATACTTTCTCACCTAAGCCGGTCGCATTCTTCTTTTCTACGCTGGCATAGAATCCCTTTCCTAAAGCGTAGGGCACATTCACATCGTTATATTCACGGCTCCAGTTGGATTGGACTACCTCGTAATGAGTTGTATCCAAACCATTCTCCGGAAAAGAAACTATTTGATCTGCTTCGCTCTTCGGCACGTACATCGTGATCGCCTTGTCCCAAGCTTTCTGGTAGAAGGCTGGGGCTTGGCGGTCGTTGTCAGCCGTGCTGTAGGTGATATCGGCGAAAGCATAGGTGTTCTGACGGCCCGTGTTCTTCACGGTGTACATATCGCCGGCGAATACGCTTTGCAGGGGCGATGCCATCCAATATTTCGCATCAGGTGTCATCTCGAATTCCACATGGGCAGTGTCGTACGTCAGGAATTGCTGACGGCGTAACTGCGCCTCGGGTTTGAAATAGATAGCCTTTACCTTATTTATATAGTACGGGGTTACGATCGTATTATCTCCGTCTTTGTCTACCGCCATATCATATTGGATATACTCGGTAGCCTTTGATGAGTTCGCTTCGGGAATCTGTAACAAATGATCTTTCGTCTCCAAGCCTTCCAATTCCAGCATCTGCTTTTCCGGGATCGTGATACGGGTGAAATGAAGCGGGGCGAAGGCGGCGGTCAAGTCTGCATCATTGCCGTTGGCGTCTGTTTTATCTTCTCCGTTTGGATCTATGTACAATTCCCCTTTCGTAGACTGATGCCAGTTTGCGTCATTATACCATGCCTCAGCGTCCTCACCGGTGTTCGTACCCTTCCAAGTCAGATATTCCGGCACGATCTTGATAAGTAAGGTAGCGTATCCTTCGCAAGAGCCTTTTACGAAAGCTTCGTCCTTATATTCACCGAATGGGATATAGAGGGCATAAATCTGGCCTTCGTCAAAATTTGTATAAGCTTTATCGTCAAAAGTCATGGAGAATAATCCACCGCCATAGTCAGTTTCACCTGCCTCATTTTTACTTTTAGCTTTCGCAGACAACTTTGTCAAATTACCCACCTTTGTATAAGTAGCCCCTTGCCGCAAGAAGATATCCGTAGTATTGCTTTCGGGCAGACCTAATTGATTGGATTCTGTCATACCCATCTTTAGGCCATTGCTTTGGATAGGAATATTGGTTATGCTTTTCTCCATGATATTCGGCAAGCCAATACGCAGGGGAACATTGGGATAATGCTCCATTCCTTCCGGATACTTCACGTCCGGGAAACCAACAAGTAGTTTCGGGGCGGGAGCGGCTTCCAGTGATCGTTCTTGAGGTCTATCGCAGAAAAGCCAAAGTCTGTCCTCCTCGGGAATACTCTCCGGTAGATAAGGAATCGCTACCACTTTTTTTACCCAACGAAACTCCGCATATCCCAATTTCCCGCCAATCACCAATTTCGGCTCTGTATCTACATCACCTAAAAGCAATGTCTTCAATTTCGCAATAAGCCCAGGCTTATCTTTATATGCGTCTAATTTTTCATAATACTCAATCAAATTTTTCGCGGGGAAAGACGAAGCTTTCTCGCCATCGGGAAGGGTATTTCTATAAGACTTCAATATATCTTCTAAAGCGAATCCATATTCATCATAGAACGCAGCAAATTCCAGCGAGTCTCCCAAGAACCAGTCGAACGTATATGAATAACCCTCATATTTATCTACAAACTTATCTGTCTCTCCGGTCATCAAGTTGTTGTTCTCATCATATCTTTCAACCCACATGGTTGCCTCCTCAATCTGACTGATCCGTCCCTCGCAAGCGATCATGCCCTCCGGCAAATCTGTCTTGGTCTTTGCCACGATCGTGAAGGAAGGGAGTACGGTGAAAGGGGTAGTCAGCAAGCAAGGATCGTTGAAACTATCTCCCGCATGGGCATTCGGGAAATTCACGATTTCATCACTAGTAACTGTCGCGGCCGCACTAAAGATTACCACATCATACCTACCGGAGGCGGCATTCTCTTTACTTCCGAAATTTTGCTCCCCTTTATATTTCAACTCAGTCTTGTCCACATCAATGGCACTCAAATGGATGGTATTGCTATTTCCTTCATCCCACCAAGGCACACGAGGACGAGAAATACCCATTACCGAACAAACGGCCCGTATCAGTTCTTCGTACAGATTATTGTCATTCCCCTCCATTATTCTATCTATCTGGTTAGATAGGTCTTTCGGTTCCGGAATCTTATAGTCCCACTCTGAATCCGATTTGCCACAGAGTACACTCAAATTTTGTTTCAAGTACGCAATATACTCTTCTTCCGGGAATTTATCCCCATTTGTTTTTTGGGCATGATCTAGTATGTCTTTTTGCCAAATTTTATGCTCAGCGGCATCATATAAGAAATCATTGATCATACGCAGGTTTACGACAATTTGTCGTCGCATCGCAGTTTCATGATTTGTCAGATCCTCAAATCCTTGATGCTTCAACCCTTCTTTAGTCGGAACGATAATACGATACACCTTGCTTCGGTTGTTATAGCGCTCATTACTATAATCCTTCAAATCCGTATTTAATGTAATCCAATCTTCAGGCTTCTTTATATCCCCATTTTCCTTTTTATCGGTAGCTCCAATATAAACATTTCCGATCGTTTTATTAAGATTCTCATTTCTTTTCCTTGGATCTCCACCCATCAAACCATAGCGGTATTTCCATATATGCTTTGAATCTTCCGTTATGCTATTCCCCATATTCAGATCGGACAATACATCCGGATTAATGCTCCAACCCATATTCTTGAGCAGAAGTTCGTAATCCGTGGCAACGGTCAGGCTGGCAGAAGAACACACGTCTACTCGCTTTACGTCGATTTGCGGTATGGAGCGATAAATACGCAGACCATCGATGGCGTAGTCCGCACCATATGAATGAGCTGTATTGTTTTGTACCTCCAGATAATATCCTACATAATCATCAAGCGATTGTGACAAGGAAAATGAGTACATTAATTGCTGCCATTTACCAATATTGTTATTAGCCGGCCGCCCTTCCGAAGTCGAGGTATAATCAGTCAGTGCATCCCCTGAAGTAAAACGATGTAAAACAACTTCTGTACCATCTGCTTTTAATCCGATAAAATTCATGTTTACATTAGGAGGTAGAGGTTTTCCTTCGGCTTGAGTATCTTTCCATGTCGTCATATCATTCACCCAAAAGTTCACTAAAATACCCGTATGCGCACAGATATTACCATCCAACGGAATTTTCACCAAACGTCCCGGCAAATTGGCCGCATCCACATAAAAGAAATATCCCAATGATTTTTTCCCCGTATTGTAATAAGTCCGGTCATAGATTGCCACTTTGGGCTTACTTTGGGCACTTGCAAACCAAAAATAAGTCTTTCCCTCAACCTTTTCATTATTCGTTGATACTTTTTCCACATCCGCTGTTCGAAACAAACCATATTGGTTTTGTAAGGTCTGAATCCGATTATCCTTATTTGGTTGAATTTGATAATTAAATGGAGCATATCCCGTGATCTCCGGATCCAACCATTTACCTTTATCCTCTTTATTATCAGAAAAACCAATCTTTGCCATATTATTAACAGAGTTCAAATCGTCTACAGATATCGAATCATTCCGGTCAAAATTTATATATCCTATTCTTTCATAAAACTCCGGATAGTTATCCGGATTACGCCTTGGGTCAGAATCTTTTTCTTGCTTTTCCTGTAACATGAAACCATGATCACCAGGGATAAGATTATATCGCACCAACAGAGGACTCGCTTTCGTCTTATCTTTACCCACCGCCCGAATTTCTAATTTTACAGGTTGTGTTCCAACCGTTATCAAATTATTTATAATCTGTGTCCAGCGATTACCCAAATCTTTCCATTCGCCATTGTCTTTCTTATATTGATAAGTTTCTCCCTGTACTATTTGATCTCCGTCATACCACGCATAATTATTAGCGATCCTACCCAATTGTATATTAATCGTTCCATTATTTTGCGGGACATATATGGTTTCATCCATAAAAGGAGTGGTTTCATCCGCTTTAGAATCTTTTATGCGATTCGCAATTTCGCTTGCCGGACGAATCACAAATTTATAACGTATGGACAAAGTAGGTTCAGTGAATGTAGTCCCATCCACCTTATAATTGTTATTTAAACTCACATCACAAACAACAAGATCTTCTTTTACATTCACCGCTGAATATTCAACCGTAGAGGCTCCGAGAGGGACAGAGCTATTTATAGCAGTTGTACCTTCTATCTTATAAAAGTCTTTATAAAAAAATAAAGAAGTACCTGCGTCTCTCAACGAGCTTGGATAGAGATTTATAAGATCCTGTAAGGCACCACCCTGTACAAAAGAACCATCTAACTTAGGATTTATAGCCTTACCTTTTATATTTTCGCAACTTAAATTACCTTCATTAAGCTGATACCAACGTACATACCACCGATAGTTCGCATTATAAAAGCCATCATTATTCCTCAACTCAGGAATAAACAACTCCCTCTCTTCCCCATCTGCCACATACACCGTATCCACACGTTCGGTAATACCGGTTTGGGGTGAACCATTCTTATAATTGATCGTGTACGTCTGCCCCCACGCCGGCACAGCCACACCAGCGGAAAAAATTAACAAGCAAGTTAATAACAAGGATTTATATCGTAGGTTGATTGATGGTTTCATCCGTCAGGTCCTCCTTTTTTAGTTTATTGTTGTTATATTATGGTTGTTATTTGTAGTTTCTGATCTTGATGGTGTAGGGGATTTGCATCTCTTGCTTCTCCTGACCCACATAATAGTTTATAATGAGCGTGAGGATGACTGTAGCATCCACGTTTCCACCCAGTTCCCGAGTGCGGATCGTGAAGGAACCTTTCTTTCCTTCCTTGATCGAAGCCTCGGGAAGGTAGAAACGCTGTTTCTTGTCACAATCCTCTCCGTTTACGGCCGTAATGAGACGTTTCTCGTCGCTTTTTACTTGGATCGAACTGATTTTCGCTGTTTCCGTAACCGTTCCCTCCTGCGGGAGACCTTTGATCGTGAAATCTCCTGTCACGCCTTCTATGCTAGATATCTCGAAACGGATCGACAAGTCGCCGGCGGCTTGCAAGGTATGCTCAACAGGCGTCAGTATTTGCACGCCCGTCTTCTCACCATAGACCAAGGCGGTCGGGTAGACCCCGATGGGGAGGCGTTGCTCGGCTACTTCCAAATTCGTCGTGATGTTGGTTATCAAGACAGGGATGACCAGCAGGTCATTGCGGCGTACGAAGTCGAAGCCCGTGAGGTGCTCCGTACGAGGGCGGCCTTCGATCTCTACACCGAGGTGGATGCCACCGCCGTTCTCTCCGACGGCTGCATTGGTCTCAGGAATGTAGCGAATATAAGCTCGTTTACTACCGTTCTCGCCGTCCACAGGTTTGGCTTGTATTTCTTTTTCATTATCACCGGGTTTGATAGATTCAGTATAAAGATCCTCTAGACTTACTACAGGAGGATTCGCATCTTTCGGAAAAGATGGAGCCAAAGGCTCTTCCAAGTCCTTGTTATCCTTAAACTCCAAATAATTCTCATTTCCCCAAGGCAAGAGCCAGATCGGCAGGCTTCCCTTGCGGAGGTTCATGATGTCCAATTGGTTTACGGTTATGGATTTATCTAAGTTATTGGTTATCTCCACTTGCACCTTGCCGATCATGCGGATCAAGGGAATCTCGAATTTGTTCTCTGCCGGAGCGGGCAATACCGTATGCTTTTGGGCGTAGCTGCTCATAGGAATACGCTTTCGAGACGCTTCCTCGCCTCCGAATTTACCTTTTTTCTCCTCATTCCTTGTATCAATACTCGTTCCCGAGTCCAATATCTTCACCTCCGACAGTTCCGCCAAGGAATGGGCTTCGGTAATTTTTTGATACAACGATGTACCGTCTTCCAACGATTGTAAATTGGCGAACGCATAAAAATGGTATGTGCCAAAGGGTAGTTTCATCTCCACCGTAGTACGAGAATCCTCATTACTGATATCCGGAGTCCATGTTCCATCTTTGCCGGATATATATCCGGCCAAATCCGCATTCTCATCATAGGCCACCACCAGCCAGTTCGTGATGTCTCGCTCGTATTCTTCATCTTTTGCCCAGAAATCCGTCTCAGTAGTTTCATCCGCCTTCGTCATCATCCCTCCGGCCTTCGTCTGCGGCGGGCGTACCGAACGGGATGTCCGCAAAGTGATAGTTACAACACAATGGTTCGGGTCGTCATCCGGGAGATCGCCCCCCCGGTCTTCACCACAAGCCATAAAAAGCCAACAGAGGCAAAGACCAGCGGCGACCGCCGTCAATCGGTTATATATGGTATAGCGTCTCATCATTAGCGATATTTAATAAATCTCTGTTTACAATATGCCATCGTTGATACGAATCACCCAATCCTTCACCTGTATCTTGAAGCAGGCGTACCCCACGATCATAGGGTCTTCCGGATCGGGACCATCGGGATTATCCGGGTTATCCGGATTGTCAGGATTATCAGGTCCCGGAGGATCCGGAGGCGTAGGCTTATCCGGACAATCGGGGCATACCTTCGGTGTAAGGAAGAAGATGATAGAATACTCGTCCTGCCGGTCCAGATACTCCTGCGGGGAGATACGGTGCCCCTCCATCTTGGTGAGAAGGAGGTAATCGTTGAGGTTCACGTTCAGCACATCCTTCTCCCATCCGTGATGACGGATGATGAGGCGGTAGTTACGGCCCGCCATCAGGCGCATGGTGTTCATCTCGGCCACGGCCACGTATTGCCCGCCTACGGTAGCGCCGGGGGTCGGGTCGGCTCCCAACTCCACGTTCTCCGTATAATAAGGCAGGTAGTGGATGGTGGGATCTTGCAGCAGGGAATTGTCGTAATCCATATACCCGTTGTCGGCCACGATCCGGAAGGAGAAGTTGTTCACGTCCATGTCCTCACCCATCACGTTTTGCAGCACGACCCGCAGCTTGTTGGTATTCTTGGCGAGTGAGATGGTGTCGGCCTCGGGCATGTCGCGCGTCACGGTGAAGGTATCGAGGCTATGCCAAAGCGGGTGCAGCTCGTTGGGCTGTGTCGTATTGGCCTCGCGCAAGGTACGTACCTTGACGTCTTGCGCCCTCCCGACAGCCTGCGACGTCTCGGCAGGGTCGTTCCATGCGTAACTGCCCTTGTCCAGCCCGGCCCAAGTGACTACCTGATAGGTACCCGGCTCCATGTCGAGGGCGATGGAGTTCCGCTCGTCCAGCTCGCTCTTCTCGATCCGCCGCTGGAAAAGGAAGTTTCCTTCTTGGTCGCAGAAGAAGAGCGTAACGAAGTCTACCTCATGCTGGAAAGCGTCGGCGAATTTCATATTATAGTCGTACTTGAAATACAGGCGGAACTCGCAAAGCGGCAGCGAGTCGTCGTGTATCCAATCGCAAGCGTATAGCCCCACGGACAAGGCAGCTATGCCAATCAACTGTTTGCAGGTATGAAATAAACGGTTCATAATCATTTTATTAAGATACACAGTAATCCTCCGCCCGTACTACCGGAAATGGAGGTAAACCATGATGCCCATTATAAGGTTCTTATGATGGGCATCGTAAGGTTGCTTGGATGGGCAGCATAAAGTGCTTACAATGCCCATCGTAAGAATCCCCCGAAGGGTAAAGTTATAGGATAATGTCTTTGTTCGTACGTTTTACCCAATCCTTCACGTAGATAGTCACGTCGATAGTGACATCATCACTCTCATCCGGCGTACCGGGATCATCCTTACCCGGGGTATAAGGTAACGGATCGCCCAAGCCACGAATACCTTTCACATACAACTGGTACACGTTATTGCGTACGATACAGAATTCCATCACGCCCATCAGACCATCGTTTCCGTTATCGTTATGACGGATCCAAAACTTGTGATAGCTTCTTCCGCTTTTGTATAGGGAAACATTATAGTATTGGTATAAATTGCCGATCTGCTCTGAGCAGAATTGAGATACAGGGGTAATATTAGAAGGAAGATGCGAAGCTTGTCTCCTAAAAGCCGCATAAGTCAATTTCTGTTTAAGATCCTCATCAAGAGTTGCTTTACCAGTCAAAATCCCATCCAAATATTCCTTAAATGCGCTTTCTAATCCATTTTGAGAAGACATATCTTGAACCGCCTTCTTCACAGCATTGACATCCGCAGTTATATCGTCCCAACCATCCATAAAGCCTTTCAATAAATTTTTCTTGTCGTTTTCCAAATTGAACGCACGGGCGGCAACGCTCTTCACATCTTTATAAACAAGACGTGACACAGAACCATTACTATTATAATGAGCTGCGGAAAGAAACGTTTTATCACCATTAGGCAAATTCACAGACTTGATCTCCCCATTTTCATAGGAACTCACCTTAAAGTCGTTACTCGGAGTAAATTCAGACTCGAAGATTACACCAGTAGTATAGCCATGTACCTGCGAGTTCAGATCCAACGTATTTTCCTTGGTATAAACAACCGGGTAATATGTCCGACTATCACCACTTACTTCCTGTGTATAGTTTAATCCAGAAGTAGGCATAGACACCATCTTATCCAAGTTATTCAAATCAGTTGAATTGCTCGGATTAAAATAATTGACATATGAATCTTTAAATTGATCCCAAGAAGAACTTTCCCCTTCCGGCAATTTCTTTTCCCGGATCTTCGGATCTAACACATAATTGTACGATCCGGCACCAGTGTCATTATTCTTCCATATCCATTTCTCATCACCTAAATATCGAACAGGATCGTTGGTACCATCTGCCGGCAATACCGCATTAGCACCATAGTTATACTGTACCGTAGGAGAAACTTGCTTAAAAAGATAACTTTCGCCCTTCCACTGATTCACTACCTTATACCTCTTCAACGTGAACGTACCCTTATTCTTTACAGGAGAAGTTCCCGGTATATTAGTCAGATCTAAATTCGAGGAGTATGCCAAATCAATACGAGCGGCTAAACGTTCTACGAACACCGTTGTCCGAGCCGGATATGTCTCATCCATATTCGCAGCAGAAAGTTCAACGATAGAACTGCCGTTAGAAGGAATAGCACCACTTATCATCTTATGTGTAGACATTACAAAATGATGGTACTCCGCCATATTACTAGCAGGAGTCCACAATGCCCTATCGTTTGCGGCAACTCTATCGCGCAAGTCTGCCAACGTACTAATACCAGTCAACCTTCCTCCCGCATTAATAACGGCAAATACCTGATAATTGCTCTTATCTTGTGTCAGAGGATTCTTCATGGTTACTTTCATCGTAACCTTTCCGTCACCATGACCAGGCTCAGTTCCACCTAAACTCGCATCAATACCTTCCAGATTCGAATAATAACCTTGGCCTGCGATCTGTATACTACTACCATTGTCAGTATTTAGTAACTCTAGCTGATTGCCATCCCCCAAAGACTCTTCATCTGTTGGCACCAAGAATATATTAACATCATATACCATACCCTCCTTAGAGCCGGAAAGCTCACCAAGAGAACCATTACCATCCTCGCCCCAACCGGCTCCCCCCTGATTAGGATTAGAAGGAGTAGTATCTGCTTTCGTTAGCGTTCCTTGCGAAACCGTAGAGACGTTCACCGTCATATAGACCTTCTCGCCATCCTCTTCCGCCCCGGTGTTATTTTTTCCGTTGTCGAGATCATCGGAACAACCGGCCGCCAATAAAAGTGCCGTTGCCATCGCTACGTACCATTTTTTCTTTTTCATAATATTAAAATTTTTGTCTGTTATCTTATCCTATTTTTACTCTTGCCGTTTCTCTGCGATCTGCCTCAAGTTCTCCTCCACCTGCGAGGCCATGGAAGGATTGTCCGACAACTTACCCAGCAGGGCCTCCGCCTCGTCCAAGCGGTTCTCCAGCATGGCGATGGCCGCCTCCGCCAAGGTACGCTCCGCGGAATTGGAAGTCTTCGCCAAATAACGGCGGGGCGATTCCAAGCGACCCGCGTCGATCGCCGTAAGGGCGGCGTTCAGATTCGACACCGGATCCTCCGGATACATACGCACGGCAATCTCGAAGACCTCGCGGTAAGCGTCGCTACCCGGTTCCATCGTCTGCGCCACCTGAAACATCTCGTTTAGACTCAACTGCCTGGGGTCCGAATAGATCAACTCACGGGCCTCCTCTACCGTAAACGAACGGATCGTATAACGCACCGCGTAATCCGAATGGCGCAAGGCGGGATAAATATCACGCAAGAGTACCCGATACGAGGCCCCCCCGTTCAACGCCTTTAGCTTCGCCTCGCGGCGGTCGTAATCCTTCGGCTCGTCCGCACGGATGATGGCCAGCAACTCCTCCTTGTCCGCAAGCGAGGAGTTCTCCACCCGTTTCTCCAATCCGGCCCAGTCCTCCGGCTCGAAATCCACCGTGAAACGGGCCTGCTCAAAGTGGTAAAGGCCCTTCACGTATTCGATCAACGCCTTGGCGCGGTGCTCGGCCAGATAAGTGTTATGCTTATAGGTACCTTCCGGCGATGCGAAACCCTTGATATATACCTCCGTGATGGTAGCGTAAGGATCATCCTTCACCGACGAGACGGTCTCGAGGATCTTGCGCAACTCCGAGGGATTGTCGCGATACTCGGGATATATCTCCGTGCGGTTTACCGGGAAGTCGAGGAAGGCGCTTCCTTCCTTCACACGCTCTTTCACACGCTCTGCCTCCGGCGTGACGTAGGCCAAAAGCGGCCGCAATACCACAGGCTCTGCGATTCGGATCGGGAAAAGCGGTGACTTATCATTACTCAACGCCTCCCAGCCGCAACCGCAAAAATCGGCTACCAGCGACACCTCCGAACGCTCCATCCACTTAACGAAAGGAATGGAGGCATGGTAATCGAACGTCTGCTCCTTCCCATTGTGACGGCGTAAGACAAACTCCCCGTTCGCCGTCGCATCACGCTTGGATCGCTCGTACTGGATCTGGCGGTTGCGCCCGTTCACGATCACGGGAGGCAAAGCCCTTACGCTATCGCCCCGCTCGATCAGCGGCGTACAGACCAAACTCCGGTTGGCAGGTAGCGACAACTCGTCCAACGCTAGTTTCATATCAATTATCAAGCGATCGCCCACATGCTCCACCAACCGCTCCTTCACGACGATGGCGGTAGCCGTCTGCTGCGCCTGTACGGGAATCGTAGTACCCACACAACCGGCCAAACAGGCGATCCCAAGTATCATCCATCCTTGTAGATTCTTCATTTTTCAGTCCTCCATCGATTAAAATTGGTAAATGAGATTGATCGCCGCCTGCGTAGGCCCGAAGTAATGCTTCTTGATCCCTTCTTGCTTGCGGCCGCAATTTGCGCAGGGATACTTGTCCGACTTCAAGTACAGATAGCCCACGCCCACCGTGGCCTCCAAGTTCCAATGGCGAGACAGCAGCCACGAGTATCCATAACTGATACCGGCTCCCGCGCCCCATCCCTGGTGACGCTCGCCCTCTGTACCCAGCCATTTGATATCGGCTACATTATATAATAGGTACGGAGTATGCACGCCGAGGAAATGGCCGTTAAACGTCTCGCAAAACCAATACCTCAACTCCGGGTGCAGACGCAAATGCTTCAGTGAACGGCCATAACTCCCATCATCGTTCTTGCCGCTGAACGGATTCAAGCCTGCCTCCAACTCAAGCGTCCAATGACGGGCGAGATAAACTTCAGCCCCCAAATTAAACGTGGCAGTAGCCCAATAAGGAATATTACTCTTGATCCCAATCATGGAGCCTTTCCCTTCGGCCGGTACCCCCTGCGCTCTCGAAAGAAACGGGACTGCCAACAAGAATAGCATGAAAATCGTCTTCTTCATTCTTTCTTATTCATTATGGTTGTTAATCTTATATCTTCTCACCCTTCTGCCCCCTCAAGACCCAACTTCCTAAAATCAACTAACGGCAAGAATGGCCCGTGGACTTATTTATGGAATAAGGTTTAGCGTTTCAAAAACGTCAGCGGAGAATAAACGTTAAACAACATTTTATTGTCGTTTATATAGTATATCAATAGACCACACGGAACGTTTCAGAAAAACATGTACATGTTTTCCTGAAAAGACGTACATGTTTTTTGGAAAACACGTACATGAAATCCAATAAATATTATGGTGTTTCTATACAGCTGCCAATCAATGGCTTACATATAGGCCTATCCAAACGAGCTTATTGTATTATTTGTTTTTGATATTCAGGAGGAATTTGTAGAGTATAGAAATTCCTCTTTAGTTGAGAGAGTGAATCAATAAAGGTGAATATGGTTCATTTTAAAGACATAGCTTCCCCTAAATTCCTTATTTGGTGAAAAGAACTTGACAATTTTAATGCAGAAAAGTTGTGATAATAAAATATTTATTATGTATTTTTGTGAACTAATAGGGAGAAAGTTACTATTTTAACGCTAAAACTCCTTATTCCATAAATAAGTTCACAAACCATCCATCCTTTTCTCTAAAATCCGATTTACAGAGCCTATCACCTTCATGTTCGCATGAGCCAAACGTGATATATCCAATTCTTCCAGATAAAAACGAGTCGTTTTCTCCGACGAGTGCCCCAACGCCTGGCTGATCAAGGCCATCGGCATATCGCAACGTAAAGCTTCTGATGCCCAGCTATGGCGAACAACATACGACGTAAACGGATTCGGTAACCGTAAAGTTTGCCCAATCCGTTTCAGCCGGGCATTATGCTGAGCCAAGCTACGCTTATACCTCAAATGGTCCGGATTCCCGGGCGGAAGAATCGGGAACAAATACGACGATCCGGTCGCTCGCTGCCGATCCGCATATTTCCGGATCAATTGCAACATACTACTGGTTATCTCCAACCGGATCATACGTCCTGTCTTATGACGGTGATATACCAACTCATTCCCCCGGATATTCTGCCTCGTCAAGTACGCTATATCCACAAAAGGCATCCCGCAAGCCATAAAACTGAATAGGGAAAGATCTATCGATAATTCCACTTGCGGGTCATCCGCCACCTTGATCTGAGCGATTTGCTGGAACAAAGATGCGGGAATCGCACGCCTCGCCGTCATCGCACGCCGGAGTTTCAAATTCTCAAACGGATAATATGACGCAGGAACCAACGACTCTTGGCAAGCCATATTATAAAGCGCCCGCAAACTACTGATATACGTATTTACCGTATTAGTAGCTAATCCTTTTCCCTGAAGATACGTGATGAAATCTATCACCAACGCACGATTCAAATCGGCCAAACAGAACCCCGGGTTCTTCACGAATCTTAAAAAATGCCTTACGGCCACCTCATACAACTCAGCTGTCCCTTCTTTCTTTAACTGCCGTTTCATGTCTCTTCGTTTTCCCATATAATCCATCAATGAGATTGCTAACTTTTTCTTACGTCCTCGTTTCATACTCCTTTCACTAAATTATTTATACTTTACACGAACAAATTAATTCAAATTATTACTTTTGCTCCCGAAAATAAGAAAATAGGTAACAATTAAAAGCATAAAAGCAACAATAAATAATATGGCAAACAATCGAGTCACATTCGGTAGTAAATTGGGCGTAGTACTAGCTACCGTAGGATGCGCCGTCGGATTGGGAAGCGTATGGCGCTTCCCGTATATGCTGGGAGCGAACGGAGGTGCGGCCTTCCTACTGGTCTACATACTTTTCATGATATTCTTGGGCATTCCGGTGATGGTAACCGAGTTTTTCATTGGCCGGTATTCCCGTAGTAATACGGTGGGTTCTTTCAAGAAGATGGCTCCCGGAACAAAATGGTGCTGGATCGGGTACAACGGGATCTTGGCCGCATTTTTGATATTAAGTTATTACTCGGTTGTCTCCGGTTGGACGCTTGAATATGTTTGGCAAACGCTAAGTGGCCGTTTGTATGGACAGCCGGATATAGACTATACGGCCGATTTTCAGGATTTCGCCTCCAATGTCTTCCGTCCGATCTTTTGGATGGGCACTTTTATCGGGTTAACTCACTTCGTGATTGTCTCGGGTGTAGAAAAAGGTATCGAACGGGCCTCTAAGATCATGATGCCGCTTTTATTCTTGATCTTGCTGATCATGTGCGTACGTTCCGTGACCTTACCGAACGCTGAGGCCGGATTGCTTTTCCTTTTCAAGCCAGACTTTAGCAAATTGACTTCCTCAGTGGTCTTGAGCGCACTAGGACAGGCTTTCTTCTCTTTGAGTTTGGGTATGGGCTGCCTGATCACTTACTCCTCTTACTTCGGGAAAGATACGAATATGCAGGCCACCGCTTGGCAGGTGACAATCATTAATACGCTTGTCGCCGTATTGGCAGGTATCATGATATTCCCGGCGGTATTCAGTTTCGGCATCACCCCTTCTGCTGGTGCGGAACTCGTGTTTATCACGTTACCGAACGTATTTGGGCAATTACCGCTGAGTGGCTTGTGGTCCTGTATTTTTTATATCTTGCTAGCGATGGCAGCACTGACTTCCACGATCTCTTTACATGAGGTAGCTACGGCCTACGTTCTTGAGGAGTTCCACATGACACGCAAGAAAGCGGCTTTGATCGTTTCCTTAGGGGTATTTTTCTTAGGTATTTTCAGTTCTCTCTCATTCGGGGTGATGAAAGGATTCACGGTTGGAGGCTTGGCCTTTTTCGACGCGCTGGATTACTTGACCGCCAAGATCATGCTACCGCTGGGAGGTATGCTCACTTGTATTTTCGTAGGTACACGTGTCGATAAAAAAGTATTGAAAGCCGAGTTGACCAATGAGGGGACTCTTAAGTTCCGTCTTTTCGGCGCTTACGTATTCTTTATGAAATACGTGGCCCCAATCGCCATCGGTATCGTATTCTTGAACGAATTAGGTATCTTGAAATGGATCACCGGTAAATAATACCGAGAATTCCTTGTCAATAGAAACGGAACTTCTACCTTTGTCGGTGGAAGTTCCACAAATCAAAACATAAGACTATGAAATGGCATGATTTACTTTATTTCTCCAAGGGGGAAAGGCAGGCTCTTACCCTACTCCTTTCCTTAATAGCGATGGCATGGATCGCAATTATCGGGACGGATTTCTACCGTTCCCAATTTCAAACAGTTCCATTGGTAAACACCGGAATCAAACAAGATTCCTCACAGATCTATTCGAATAAAACACCTTCAAATTCCATTCGGAAAGAAAAAGAATCCCATTCGAACGAAACTAAAATCCCTTCCGAAGGGAAATCCAAACGCATCCGAAGGGAATCAAAGCCCCATTTTCCCTCTTATCCCAAAGCAGAAAAATGGCCGCAAGGAACGGTTGTCGAATTAAACTCGGCTGATACCACCGCCCTTAAAATGGTTCCGGGAATTGGTAGCGTTTTTGCCAAGCGGATCATTAAATACAGGGACTTATTAGGAGGATTTTATTCCGTAGAACAACTAGGAGAAGTATATGGTATTGACGAGGATCGTTATGAAGCGATGAAATCGTGGTTTTCCGTGGACCCGTCAGTTATTAGTCATCTATTTGTCAACCAACTGTCAGCTAAAAAACTAGCCAGTCACCCATATGTCAGTTATAAACAAGCTAGGATCATCGAAAAAATGATCCGGAAAAAAGGGAAATTACAAGGTTGGGAGGATTTATCCCTATTGGAAGAGTTTCCGGAGCACGAACAACAACGATTACGATATTATCTTTCATTCCATTGATATTTTCACTATGTTTGTAACAAAACATATTCTGTATGATCTATCTGAAGCAAGTAAAATTACTGGACCCGGACTTGGTAGCCGGCGATCCCGAGGAGCTAAAGTATCCTTATAAAGCTCCGGCAGTACGTTTCACGGAATCATTCATTTTCCGCAAGCCGGTCACTTTCCTTGTCGGGGAGAACGGGGCGGGAAAATCCACCCTGCTGGAAGCGATGATGAGTAAATATGAGGAAAGGGATGAGGAAGAACCGGGTATGCTATATGACGGAACCGAGGCATACAAGATTTACGCCAATGTCTTACCCGAGCATATTAAACTGATCGAGACCCAAAAACCGGAAAAGCATTTCTTCTTCCGGGCAGAATCCTTTTTTAACCATGCGGCCGAATTGGATAGGCAAGCCCAACTGGAATTACGTAAGTACAGCCGGATCTACGCCTATAAAGCTTACGGTGGCAGGAGTTTATTGGAGCAATCGCACGGCGAGAGCTTTCTCTGCGCTTTTCTGAATTATGCCAGCCGCAATACATTATTTATATTAGACGAACCGGAAGCCGCACTCTCCCCACAACGGCAGCTGGCCCTTTTAGTGCGTATCCACGAACTGGTGAATAACGGTTGCCAACTGATTATCTCCACGCATTCCCCGATCCTGATGGCTTATCCGAACGCGGACATTTACGCCATCGATGATACCGGAGCGCATGTCACCCCGTATGAGGAAACCGAGCATTACCAACTCACTAAATATTTCCTCACGCATACGGAGCAAATGATGAAAGAACTGCTTGGGTGATATTATTTCTCCCAAGCATTCAAGATCTCGGCAATGTAAACGATATGCGCATTACCGTTCTTCTCATCATACCAACGAGGGAAAACGGTAGGATCTAAAAACTTGGCCTCCTCGATCTCGGACTTATAGACCACTTTGCATTCCAACGTAAGGCGAGCTTCCTCGAATACCGGGTTGCCGGCCTCCGTAAAGAGCGGCGTCAACCCCGTAGCGGCCACTTTATCAATCTCCCGGCCGGATTTAGAGCCACAAATGCTATGGGCTTTCCGGTGCTCCGGTCCTAGGAAAGTAATCGTGAACTCATTTTTAGCGTCGATAAACTCACGGGTATAACGCTCCGAACGAATAAAAGCAAACACCACCGGACGGTTCCATAACACTCCCACGCCGCCCCAACTGGCAGTCATCATATTAAACTTCTCCTTATCACCGGCACTTACCAGCATCCACTCCTTACCAATCAACTCGATAAAGTTGTCTTTGATCTCATTCGGATTAATCGCTTTCATATCTCATTTTATTTTTCCTCAAAGATATAAAATATTCCCTTACTTACCGGTACTCATCACACCGGAATCATTATCAGCGTTATTCACCTTCTTCTGGCCGGCGCTGAACTTACGGCCGAAGGAGAAATTATAGGAGATCGTCGCGATGAATAAGCGAGAACTTTCCTTGATATAATTTGAACGGCGGAAAGAGGCGTATTGGTTCCAGTTCTCCGTCTCCTGCTTATAATTATCCGTAAACGGATTGATGACACGCAGGCCAACCATCAAGTCCTTATGCCGATAACCGAGTTGAATTCCTTGGATATTCTCACCCCCACTCATCGTCTCGCCCTTAAACCAGTTCCAATTTGTCATTACCATATACCAAAGCGACCATTTCTTCCATGTAGCGGAAACATTCGCCTCGCACCACCAGTTCGTATATCGATGCGTGTAGGTATTACCGTTACTCATATAATGGTTCATACCACCATTGACAGAAAATTGCAAGATGTCCTTGATCGGACCGCCCCGCAAGTTGACGGAAGCGACAACCCGTTGCCAGTTTTTCTGATTATCCCAAGTCTGGATGATCTTATTTCCTTCCAGATATTTCTCGTCCATGATAGCGTCCGGCTGATACTCATAAGCGCCCAAGGCATTCACGTAAAACAGACCTTTGCGAAACTCGTAATTCAATTCCGTATAATAACTCATATAAGACTTCAAGTTAGGATTACCCCGCTGTATTTGCAAGGAATCGATCACTTGGTCGATAGCGCTCAACTCACCCAAAGAAGGAGTCACATTCCCCATCGTTGATTTCAAACGGATGGAAGATTCACCGGGCAAAGCATAAAACAAGGTCAACCGGGGACTCACCGTATAACGTTCATAATCCGCATCCTCACCCCGTTGGCTATAAGACGATCGATTCACGGTCACACCCAACGAGTAATCCAGTTTTTTCACCTTTCCCTTGAATTCCGCATATACGGAACTCTCCATCTGTTCCATATGTGTCTTATAGTTATGCCCATTGATATAACTGTTATCCGAGAAAGATTGGTTATGGCGTAAACCGCCGCTCAACCGATTACCATTCGTTAATTTCTTCTCATAGATAGCCTCGCCGATAATCGAGTATTTATCACCATCCACCACATTATTTACATCAGTCAACAATTGTTCATGTTTACTCTCTTGATAGATACGGGTCGATTTCGTTTGGTTATAAGTCCCTACCACGTTAAACACCAAGGTCTGGTTATGCTTCAAATCCCGTTGGTAATATAAATCCAGCGCAGGAGCTTGATAGGCTGATCCCGATAGATCGATCATATCCACTTTATCCTCCGGATTCGCCTTATTCATCAAGACTCCTTGATAATCCCAATGCGGTTGATGATTATTCCGGTAGCGGAACGTGGCGTTAAACATATACTTATCCGGCTTTTGATAGCTATAGTTCACATTCAGGTTATGCATGAACAAACGAGCGCGCGAAGGTTCGCCTATTTCCACACGGTTCAAGGTCGTTCCATTCGCTAAATGGAACTCTTCCTCGTTATTCCGTTTCATTCCATAGAAATCACGAGGACCGATCCGATAAGAAGCGCCCCATTCCGAGTTCTTATGATTGATCTTTCCCCAAGCATTATGTTCACCCCACATGGAATTGATACCTTGCGCCATGTCCAGACCAAAACTACCTCCCGTATCCGGCCGGCGAACAATATAATCCAGCACGATATCGGCATTGCCGTAACGTAAGCCCGGGTTATCATGATATTCTATACGGATGATATCCGAGGGATTCAAGGCCTTGATCTCATCCTGTTCCACCTTCACGCCATTGATACGCACTTGGACTACCCCATTTCCCGTGGCCTTGATCTCGTTGTTCAACAAATCCACCTGCACTCTCGGTAGCATCATCTGCTGCAACAAATCCATACCGTTTCCCGAAGCCTTCATCTGGCGATCCGATGGGAAGACCACTTTTTTATCGGCATGGCTCGTCTGGGCAGAGGCGCTAACCGTCACCCCGTCTAAGGATACCGCATCATCATTTAAGGATATTTCTCCCAAAGAAATATTCTTGGACAAGCCTTCCAAGGAAATATACTCCGTCTTAAAGCCTAGACTAGAGACAGATAGAATATAACTCCCTTTTTTAATCTTATTTAATAAAAAATGCCCCTTCATATCCGTAGTCGTACCCGCTACAAAAGAAGAGTCCATTGTTTGCAATACCACATTTGCAAATTCCAAGATTTCTTTGTTGCGAGCGTCCCGCACCATTCCCTTTATCTCCAAGTTCTGAGCAAAAGCTCCCTGTACCATACCGCCTAGCAGTATGATCCAAATCATCATCCGTTTCATTTTTATCGTATTTTTTCCGAATATAGCAGGGTGGCCTTTCCCGCTTATCATTTGTTTCTAACTATAAGACGACAGCCGTTTGGAAAACGTTACAAGAAAATGATAAAAAAATAATATTTCGATGAATTTGCTTCGTAGATACGTATCTTTGTAACCAAACAACAGATTATAAATCATGGAGCTATTGAATAATTGGATCAACGGAGTCAACGATATATTATGGTCATACATCCTTATTATCATGTTATTGGGATGCGCCGTATGGTTTACGATAAAAAGTAGGTTCGTGCAATTCCGCATGATTGGCGAGATGATCCGATTATTAGGCGATTCTGCCGGGAAAGGAGAAAAAGGGGAAAAGCATATCTCCTCTTTCCAAGCCTTCGCCGTATCTTTAGCCAGCCGTGTAGGGACCTTCGCCGTATCTTTAGCCAGCAGTGTAGGGACCGGAAACCTAGCCGGTGTAGCGACAGCCGTAGCGATCGGCGGACCCGGATCCGTATTCTGGATGTGGCTGATCGCTTTGCTTGGTTCTTCCAGCGCATTCGTGGAGTCTACGTTAGCTCAATTATATAAAGAAAAAGGGAAAGACTCGTTCATTGGCGGTCCCGCTTACTATATGCTACATGGTTTGGGGTTACGATGGATGGGGGTATTATTTGCCGTATTGATTTCGATAACCTTTGGTTTTGCCTTTAATTCCGTGCAAAGCAATACCATCTGCGCAGCTTGGGAAGGCGCTTTTGGCATCGATCATGCTTGGATCGGGGCGATTCTTACGGTACTTACGTTAATCGTCATATTCGGAGGTATTCAGCGTATCGCGAGAGTAAGCAGTATTGTCGTACCGGTCATGGCATTAGGATATATAACATTGGCGTTGGGAATCGTACTGTTTAATATTACCCGCCTACCCACTGTTATAGAAACCATTCTGTCAAACGCTTTTGGTTGGGAACAGGCGATAGGCGGCAGTGTCGGAGCGGCGTTGATGCAAGGGATTAAACGAGGTCTATTCAGTAATGAGGCCGGTATGGGATCGGCACCGAACGTAGCGGCTACGGCGCATGTCTCCCATCCTGTCAAACAAGGATTGATCCAAGCATTAGGCGTATTTACCGACACGCTGATTATCTGTACCTGCACGGCGTTCATCATCTTGTTTAGCGGAGCGCCATTAGACGGCTCCATCAATGGAGTCCAGCTCACGCAACAAGCTTTGAGTAACGAGGTGGGTAGCATCGGTAGTACGTTTGTCGCTTTAGCGATCCTTTTGTTCGCGTTCAGTAGTATTATCGGTAATTACTATTACGGAGAAGCGAATATTCGTTTTATCACGTCCAAGAGAAGTGTCTTATTTATTTATCGTATATTAGTCGGTGGAATGGTCATGTTCGGTGCGTTGGCTAGTTTAGACTTGGCTTGGAGCCTAGCGGACGTGACGATGGGACTTATGACGATCTGCAATTTGATCGCGATCTCATTGTTGAGCCGTCAAGCATTCCTCTTATTACAGGATTACGTAGCCCAAAAGAAAGCGGGTATTAAAAGCCCTGTATTCGATAAGAACAAGATACCCGAGTTGAAAGACAAAGCGCAGTGTTGGTGATCAGACAAACGTATTGAAGTATGATAAAAAGCAAGATGATAAGCTTTTACATAGCGGTTATGATGATATGGACCTGTACGGTAAAAGCTCAAGATGATGATAAATCCATTATCCACAAAATAGGATTCGACGTACGTCCCTCGTATGTCGCCCCTACTAGTAAATTCCTCAAAGATGACGGCTATGGAAACGGGCTTACTTTACGTAAGGCGGCTTCATTCCATTTGAAATACGGATTCCAACTGAATCCTAACTCTAAGGAGGGCCAGCTTTATCCGCACACTTACCAAGGAATAGGCGTCTCTTATAATACCTTTGGAAACCGGCAGGAAGTTGGTAATCCTTGGGCGGCGTATGTTTTCCAAAGCTCCCGCATCGCCAAAATTTCTTCCCGGCTATCCTTCGATTATGAGTGGAATTTCGGAGCCTCATTTGGTTGGCATCCGTATGATGATAACAATAATTACCGCAATAAGATCATCGGTTCTAAGATCAATGCCTATATCAATCTGGGCTTTTTCCTCAATGCGAAACTATCCCGTTATTGCAACCTGCTTGTCGGGGCGGATTTAACGCACTACTCAAACGGAAATACTCATCTTCCGAATGCGGGATTGAATACGATTGGTGGCCGGATCGGACTCGTCTACACGCTCAATCCTATCGAGGAAAGCCATCATGAGATAGGTACTGCACGTTCCTTACCTGAAAATCAGTTGTACCTCTCCAGCTTTTGGCAACGTGTCAGTTACGATGTCATCCTATACGGCGCGACCCGTGCTAAGGGGGTTATGCTTGGTGACGAGGCTCATATCTTTCCCGGTCATTTCGGTATCCTCGGATTCAACCTCAACCCGATGTACAAATTCAACCGGTTCCTAAAAGCAGGTATCTCCCTAGACGGCCAATATGACGAAAGCGCAAATATTTATTCCGACGAGATCATCCAAGTCGGCGAAGAACCCCGATTCTACCGCCCGCCCCTACACGAGCAAATCGGTATCGGCCTCTCTGCCCGTGGCGAATTCACCATGCCATTCTTCTCGATCAATATAGGAGTCGGACATAATTTATTTTACAACAAAGGCGATCTGAAAGGATTATACCAGATCCTAGCCCTCAAGGTATCGGTTACACGAAATTTATTCCTGCATGTCGGATACCAACTGCACAAGTTCCATAATCCGAATAACTTGATGTTGGGGGTTGGGTATAGGTTCCATAATTAGCCTCACTCATAAATCAAGCAAAACAACCGTTCCGGCGCAAGTACCTCATTAGCCACCTCAAGGATTTGCCCGGCGGTTATTTTCTCGATCTGGGCGAATACTTCAGGGAGGGTGTCGTAACGGTTGTAATGGAGGTAGCTTTTTCCTAAGCCAAGGAAAAGGCCCTCCCGGTTATCGCCCGACACGCCCAGTTGGCCGATTACCTGCTTCTTGGCGGCGGCTAATTGAGTGGCGGACAGCTTTACGTCACGTAAACGGGCCAATTCCTTATGCACCAAACGCATCGCTTTCTCACGGTTCTTCGGGTCTGTCCCGAAATAGATACTGGCTAGTCCGGTATCGGTATAAGAGGTTATATTGGATTCTACGTTATAGACCAAGCCATGCTTTTCCCGCAAGGAGACATTCAAGCGGTTATTCATGCCCGGACCACCTAAGATATTGTTCAACAAGAACAAAGGGATACGTTTTTTGTCGTGCATACTGAAAGCCCGGCCACCGATCAGTACATGGGCTTGATGGGTATCTTTATGGATCTGGCGTACGCAAGCCTCGATGGGGTCCGGAGCTTTCCGGATCCGTTCAGCCATCGGGAAAGAGATATCGCTTAAAGCGGATTCCGCTGATTTCAAGATCTTCTTGAAGTCTTTTCGTCCCATCGAGAAGAACACCATATTCTCCGGGGCGTAAAAACGACGCATGAAAGAACGACCGGACTCGGAGTCAAAGCGAAGAAGAGATTCCTCATCCCCTAAGATATTATGCCCGAGGGTATGACCCTTATAAAGCAAGTTCTCAAACTCGTCGAATATAAGTTCCGAAGGACTATCCTCATACGAATTGATCTCATCCAAGATGACATCTACCTCCTTCTCGATCTCCTGTTTGGGGAATTGGGAATGGAAAACCAGATCGGTCAATAGCTCAAACGCCCGGCCAAAATCCTCCTCCATAAAAATGGAATAAACAAAGGTCTCTTCCTTCGTCGTATAGGCATTCAACTCCCCTCCTACGTTCTCCATACGGTTCAGGATATGCCACGCTTTCCGTTTCTCCGTACCTTTGAAGATCATGTGTTCAACGAAATGCGCCAAGCCAAATTCATCCTCGTTCTCATCCCGTGTACCGGCGTTCACGGCGAAACCGCAGTAAGAGACCGGGGAATTAACCGGGAGATGTACCATGCGAAGACCATTCGGCAATGTATGAGCGATATAATCCATTTTCCTTCTTGTTTGTATCAGCCCGCAAAGGTACGAAAGACTTTCCGGAAAAACATGTACGTCTTTTTCAAAAAACATGTACGTGTTTCCGGAAAAAGACGTACGTGTTTTTTTCGATCTATTTGCCTCCTTAGAAAAAATACCTACATTTGTGTAAATTAAATAGATAAGGAAATGGAAAATATCACCCGGAAATTACCGATAGGCATACAGAGTTTTGAGGATTTACGCACAGAGGGTTATTTATACGTAGACAAGACCTCATTTGTCTACCAACTTGCGACCATGGGAAAACCTTATTTCCTAAGCCGCCCCCGGCGATTCGGGAAAAGCTTGCTGCTATCGACATTCAAGGCGTATTTCGAGGGGAAGAAAGAATTGTTCCGGGGATTAGCCATAGAGAAACTAGAGACCGAGTGGAAAGAGCATCCGGTACTTCATTTCAGCCTCAACGCCGAGTTGTACGATAGCCGCAAGGCATTAGAGAATATGCTGGAACGCCAGTTGAGGGAATGGGAAAAAATATATGATACCGGAGGAGAGGGTATCACCTATTCCGGACGGTTCATGACCATCATACGAAGGGCGGCGGAGATAACCGGAAGGAAGGTGGTCGTACTGATCGACGAGTACGATAAGCCATTACTTAGGAACCTGCACAACGAAGAGCTACAGAACGAGTTCCGGGAATTATTGACCGCCTTCTATACGGTCCTCAAAGATGCCGATCCTTGGCTGCGCTTCGTATTCATAACCGGTGTCACCAAGTTCGCGCAAGTCGGCATTTTCAGCAACCTGAATCATTTGAACGATATCAGCCTAGCCCCGCAATATGCGGCCCTTTGTGGCATGACATTGCCCGAGATCGAGGCGACTTTCCAGCCGGAGCTTCATGCCTTGGCCGAGGCGAATAAGCTTTCATACGAAGATACCATCGAGAAAATTACACGCCGGTACGATGGCTACCATTTTGATTTCCGCAGCGGTATCGCCCTTTATAACCCGTTTAGCGTATTGAACGTGTTGAGTAAACAGGTCTTTTACGACTATTGGTTTGCTTCCGGTACCCCGACATTCTTGGCGGAGATGTTACGGAAAACGAATTACGATATACGGGAGCTGGACGGGATTGAGGTGTCCGAGGTATCCCTTTCGGACGATCGGGCGAACATCAATAACCCGGTTCCCATGATTTATCAAAGTGGATATTTGACGATTAAAAGTTACGATGAACGTTTCCGGTTATATACGTTAGGATACCCGAATGAGGAAGTTAAATATGGATTTTTGAATTTTGTCGCCTCCATGTATGCGCATTTACCGGAAACCGAGACTCCTTTTTATATCGGAAAGTTCATTCAAGAGCTGGAAAGCGGAAACACCGAAGCTTTCCTCACCCGCCTAAAGGCTTTCTTCGCCGATATCCCTTACGAGTTGAACGACCGGACCGAGCGTCATTACCAAGTGGTTTTCTACATCGTATTCAAGCTACTAGGGCAATTCACCGAGGCCGAGGTACGTTCGGCCCAAGGACGTGCCGATGCCATCGTAAAAACACCTCGCTACATCTACGTATTCGAGTTCAAGCTGAAAGGAACAGCGGAAGAAGCGATCCGGCAAATCGACGATCGAGGCTATCTGATTCCTTATACGACCGACGAACGGGAAGTAGTCAAAGTGGGGGTCGCTTTCGACGCTTCCATCCGTAATTTGGGTGAATGGCTGATTGAAAAAACATTATAATTCTATGGGAAACATGAAAATAATAACCTGTTTACTAACAATCACTTCCTTGGTTCTTACTGCTTGTGGAGGAGGAAGTAATGATATAGAGAAAGCGAAAAGCGTAGCGACCACGGAACATTTAAAGCGATACACCGAGGCCATCTCGCATGACTCCTGCCAAGGCCGTAAACCATTCTCGGAAGGGGCCGACCGTGCGGTGAACTATATCGCTCACCAAATGAAAGAGGTTGGGCTGAAACCCATCAACGGAGATTCTTATCTCCAACAGGTTAATATCATATCCTCACGTACGCAATGCCCGGAGCCGATGGTCTTGAGTACCCCGGAAGGAAAGATCTCATTGGATTGGCTAGAGGGCTATACCGCTTTCTCCGCACGGATCGAGCCGGATATCGATATCGATAACGTAGAGCTGGTGTTCGCCGGATATGGGATCGTTGCGCCGGAATACGGGAAAAACGATTTCGATGGAATCGATAACCCACAGGATAAAGTAGCGGTCGTTATCGTAAATGACCCGGGACTCGGAAGCGACAACACGGATTATTTTAACGGTGATATCATGACCTATTACGGCCGTTGGATGTATAAATTTGAGGAGGGCGCTCGACAGGGATTAAAAGGAGTCTTGATCATCCATGAAGACCGGGGAGCAGGCTACCCTTGGTCGGTCGTACGAGCTTCCGCCCAATCTAAGATGTATGTGGACAGCGACAGCGATGCTTATCATTGCCCGCTAAACGGCTGGATCCAATTCAATGCCGCCAAGCAATTGCTAGCCGATAACGGCTACGACATTGACCAACTAATCGAGCAATCTAAATCGCCGGACTTCAAGCCCTTCTCCTTGAAATCTACGGTAACCGTCTCGATGAGGAACACCTTCAACCGCCAGCAAAGCCCCAACGTAATCGGTTATATTCCCGGTAGCGGGAACACGGATGAGAGTGTTATTTACCTAGGCCATTGGGACCATCTAGGCTATGGAGCACCGATCAACGGCGACAGTATCATCAACGGCGCTACCGATAACGCCGTAGCCATCGCATGGATGCTCGAGATGGCACGTTGTTTCAATGCCTTGAAAGAGAAACCCCGCCGGAATATCGTCTTCCTCTCCCCTACTTGCGAGGAGACCGGATTCCTCGGTACGAAATACTATGTGGAGCACCCGTTGTTCCCGATCGATAAGATAGCCGCCGTAATCAATCTGGATGTCTTCCCGCTATGGGGCGAGAACAACGATGTCACGATCACCGGATACGGCAACTCCGAGCTGGATGATACCCTAGCCGAGCTAGCGAAGAAATACAACCGTTACATCATGCCCGACCCCGACGCTTATAACGGGATGTTCTATCGCTCCGACCATTTCCCTTTCGTACAAAAAGGCATCCCGGCCATGTTCGCCAAAGGCTGGAACGACAACCGCAAACAGGGTAAGGAGTGGGCCAAAGAGCATATCGCACGCTATTGGGCGGAAACTTACCACAAACCGACCGACCAGACCTATCCCGACACGGATGATTACAG
This sequence comes from Parabacteroides sp. CAG:2, assembly GCF_000436315.1. Lineage (NCBI taxonomy): Bacteria > Pseudomonadati > Bacteroidota > Bacteroidia > Bacteroidales > Tannerellaceae > Parabacteroides > Parabacteroides sp. CAG:2. The sequence continues at coordinate 46,132 of NZ_FR885260.1, forward strand.
TGGTCTGTTACAAGAAGTACAATTATTCTTCGACCTCGGTTATAAACTGGCGCAAGATACCGGATACCCGAAATGGAAGCCGAAGTCCGAATTCGCAAACGTCTTAAAAAGATAAATTGTCTGAAATAGATGATGCCAATATCAGTAAATATAAATACTTTTGCGATCGTTATTCAGGCAGGAATGACGTAAAACAATCAATCAACAATATGGTAAACGAAAATATCACCTCTCTATTGGAGCAGGAAGCGGAAGCGGTTCGCAACATACCCGTTACGCCCGGATATGAGGAAGCGGTATCGCTTATAGTGAAACATGTACACGACCTAGGTGGAAAACTGATCATGAGTGGAATGGGTAAAGCCGGGCAAATCGCCTTGAATATCGCTACCACCTTTAGCTCGACCGGTACGCCTGCCTTCTTCTTGCACCCCAGCGAGGCACAACACGGAGATCTGGGAATCGTATGCAAGAACGATATCATGTTATTGATCTCCAATTCAGGAAAGACACGTGAACTGGTGGAATTGGTAGATCTCACGAGGGGTTTGGTGCCAGACATGAAATTTATCGTTATCACCAGTAACCCGGATAGTCCTCTAGCCGCCGAGGCGAACGTATGCCTGTTGACCGGCGCTCCCAAGGAAGTTTGCCCGTTAGGCCTTACGCCGACTACCTCCACGACCGTCATGACGGTAATAGGCGATATCCTCGTGGTCGGAACCATGAAGCGTATCCATTTCACCAACAAGGATTACGCCAAGCGCCATCACGGGGGCTACTTAGGCTCCAAGAGCCGTGAGCTAAGCAAGAATGAATAACAAACCAGTATATAGTCATGAGAAAAGTCTTTGGTATAGGAGAAACCATCCTCGATATCATTTTTAGGAACGACCAGCCACAGAAGGCCGTTCCCGGTGGTTCCGTTTTCAACGGATTGATATCATTAGGTCGATTGAATGTCCCCGTATCCTTTATCAGCGAGCTGGGCAACGACCGGGTTGGCGACATGATTCGGGATTTCATGGAAGATAACCACATCACGACCGAGTTCGTAGACCGTTTCCCCGATGGAAAAAGTCCTATATCACTCGCTTTTCTGGACGACGATAAGAACGCTAATTATATCTTCTACAAGGATTACCCGGCGCAACGGCTGGAGGTGCCCCTGCCTAAGATCGAGAAAGACGATATTTTCGTGTTTGGCTCTTATTATTCCCTGAACCCGGTCTTGCGGACTCGTATGGTAGAATTTCTGCAATACGCCCAAGAACGGAAAGCGATCATCTATTACGATCCCAATTTCCGCAAGGCACACGCTCATGAGGCGATCCGCCTCATGCCTACCGTACTGGAAAATCTGGAATTCGCCGACATCGTCCGGGGCTCGGACGAGGACTTCCAGAACCTTTATGGCAAGAGCGACGCGCAGGAGGTTTACAAAGAGCATATTCAGTTTTATTGTGATCGTTTCTTAACAACTCACGGGGCAAACGGAGTCAATCTCCACACCCGTAATTTCACACGACATTTCGATTCCCCGCAAATCCAGCCGCTTAGTACCATCGGCGCCGGCGACAATTTTAACGCGGGTATTATCTACGGACTTCTAAAGTATGACGTACGCCATGCCGACCTTCCCTCTCTGGATCAGGATACTTGGGGAAAAATCATCCGCTGCGGAATGGACCTCGCCTCCGAGGTTTGCCAAAGCTATGATAATTATATATCCAAGGAGTTCGCGGCGAAGTATGTTAGTCAGTCTTAAATATCATTAATGAAGAAGCGGGAAAAACTTGTTTTACTATCTTTGTAAGGAAAGCTTATTATAATAGAAGACAATGTTAGGAAAGATTCTCTCTCTATTCGCCAGTGTGATCCTGTTAGTGGGTTGTTCCTCTAACGCACCCGACATACGAGCTATTTGCCTACGTGATGACATCGGAAATTACGTGATAAAATGGGAAACCGATCCGGTAATGGAGGGGATTGTCAAGATGACCGTGTCCGACAACCCGGATCTTTTCACCAACGAGTCCCCGATCATTTACGCCAACATCAAGGATGGCGTAGCTACTTACATCACGAACGATAATATATCACGTAAGTATTTCCGCCTTTCTTTTAATGATAAATACCCACGGATCATCGGGGCACGCTCGGCGGTTATGGATAGCGTACAGAATTTCCGGGATCTAGGCGGTTATACCTCTACAAACGGGAAGACGGTGAAATGGGGCAAGGTATTTCGCTCCGGCGAGTTAAGCAGCTTGAGCGAATGGGACTCCATCCGATTGGATAATCTAGGGATCAAGACCATCATCGACCTCCGTACGAACCAAGAAACCCTCACCGCCCCTATCAAATATACGAAAGCAAATATCCTGCAAATCCCCATCTCGGTCGGCAAGATCGCCGATGCCCCCCAACGTGTTATCGAGGGACGAATGCGGAAAGGAGACGCCGGGGTATATATGGAAGACGAGTACCTGCAATTCGTGACAGATAATACCGATCAGTTCGCCAAGGTACTGGAACAGTTCCAGAACGAGGATAATTACCCCATTCTCATCAGTTGTTCCTACGGAAAGGATCGTACCGGGTTTCTCACCGCCATGTTACTCGCCGCCTTGGATATTCCCCGGGACGCCATCATGGAAGACTACTTGACATCCAATCAATATATCGATACGAGTCATTTAGCTGATATCGTGAAACATCTCTCCACAGACGCCCAAGAAAGCATTACGGTCTTCCTTACGGCCAACGAGGGGCTCATGGACCTAGCTTTCCATAAAATCAAGAAAGAGTACGGTTCCACCGAGAAATATTTGTCGAAAGGATTACGTCTTACTGATAAGAAACGTGAAAGGCTCAAGGACATATTACTTTATTAAGAAAAAGAGCCACCCGGAAAAGATTCACTTACCCGATGGCTCTCGGTAATTCTCCACGTTTATGCCTGTTCTATTTGATAATTAATTGTTGAGTCAGCTTCTTGCCGTTCACAAAAACCAGCACAAAATACCTTCCACTTCTCAATTCCGATACAGGGATTTCAACTATAGGACGATCGAAAGTAAATTGTTTCAACAAGCTTGTTTCCGACCAGATTTGTACTTCATACTCACCTCCATTTTCTGTCGTAAACATAGGTTCCATACGTGGACTAGGCGTATTTACATCATTTAGAGTTAACGTTACTAGGCTGGTGGCAGGGTTCGGTGTCAAAGAAAAGCTATAATTTGAGGAGCAATCCACAGCCTCTACCTCACCAGTAGTTACCCAATCTCCATTCTTGCATCCCAACAAACGAGCTTCCATTGTATACCAACCCGGAGAGAGCATATTAGTCAGATCATTATCACCTTTCGAGGCGGTCCTCGTCATAACCACATTCAACCCCGGATATCTCAGCAACCGAACCTCATAAGAACTCAAATTATAATCAGACTCGATGGTGAAGATATTTCCGGAATGGCTCGTACACCATGTATCGTTTCCATTCACAGTGTTCCGATAGGTGATCATACAAGAGGTATAGCCTCCACTAATTACTTTCCGCTCTTGATTGTGGCTTTCAATACGGCAGGTCCGTTACCGGTAGAAGAGACCGTACAAGAAGTATTGCTTTGCGAGGTTATTCGCAAAGGCCCCGTGCATGACCAAGTAACTGTGGAGTTTGGATAACTTACAGAGAATGTTGAAGAAGAACAGACTTGGTCTGAACCACCGGTGATGGATATGGGATAGTAAGGAAGGAGGAAGTCGAGGAAGGAGGAAGATCGAACATACGCACAATAAGCTCTCTGAGTACTAGGATTTCCATGTACAGTTCCAATTACAACATGTCTCTGTAAAGAAGAATCCCAAATTGTCAATGCTCCACCACTATCACCTTTAGAAGGACTATGCTTACCATCATATGTAATAACAAAACTATTAGCAGCTCCTATAGTAGAATTTGAAACAATAGGAAGATCTACCTTTTTTAAATCATCTGACATTTTCCATTCTTTAAAAGGATCATCAATCACAAGAAAAGTAATCCCCCAACCTGTAACTCGAAGTATATTTCCTACATTATAATAAGAAGCCTTATTAGCTGAAAGAATATCTATAGCTTTTACATTTGTAGAATAAGACAAAGGCCTAGACAATATTAATAAAGCAATATCCAAAGAAGGGTGATAAACAATATTTGAAACAGAATACCAATTCGCACCAATATTTGAATATTTAGAACTACCAACTCCCACTTTAACCTCTTTTGCAGTATATTTTTCCACCACATGAGCAGCTGTTAAAATCAAGTTTGGAGCCAATATAGACCCTCCTCCGTTAAAAACACCTTTCGTTTGAATCGCAACCTGCCAAGGAACCTCTGATATATTGATATTAGATCCCTCCACTATTCGCTGTTGAGCATTTACAGGATAAAACAATATACCCAATAAAACACTAATAATTAAAAAAGTTTTTTCATAATACAATCATATTAAAAAGTTTATTCATTCAATTCTCGAACAGAAAGTACAGAAATATCAATTACTGAGGAATCCGATTTACACAATGGATATCTCTTTCTATCCCCAAAACAAAAGCCTACTTCTAAACGTTTTCCGTAGTGATTTTTATAAGGTATAACTATCTCATCATCACAATAAACTAAAGAATCCTCTAGAATAAGGAATATTCCCTCTGCCTCACAATTTACATTTGTAATAGTAACCTTTCTAATGTGTGGCCAACCAACACAATCAAACTCATCTGCATCAAAGACACTTTGTGTTTTCTCTTCCTTGCATCCCGGCAACAGGAAAAGTAAACTCAAAAAAGCAATAATCATTCTTTCTTTTTTCATAAGCTCTCTATTTTAGATTTATAAACGGTAACAAATCACAGTGCTTGATTCCTCCATCATGGCAACAAGCAGGTTCATCGGGCAAGACAGGCTCAAGACGGCCTTAATATATACAACAAAAAGTCTTTTAACTTTTCATTTATCTTAATCCATAGAAAATCTCCGTTCAGACCGTTTCTAACAAACTGTCACTTTTTGACACATTGTAATCTAAAGCCTCAGAGAATCGAATATTCCGGGACTTAGTACGGCTCGCTCGCAAATAAGGAAGAAATATTTCGCAATCAGCTATTGATTAACAAGATACCGAAAAACGGTCTTTCGCCACCTATCACACTTGGAAAAGGCACTATTTTCCCCCAAAGCACCACTTTATCCCCTTACCCTCCGGCTATATCATAGTATCAAGAAAAAGGACATGTCACGATATACGCCCTATTTCTATCAGAAAGATCAGACAAGAGCTGTTTCGCTAACAAATAAACGACACGGTTCGCATGCGACCGAGGTGCCCACCCTCTCCCAATAGGTAAAAACCATCCGTGGTTCGCTGATTTTTAGCGAATTTAGCATAACAATCCTATAGAATCCGAATTATTTACGTACCTTTGCGGCCACTGAATATTATCATATATACACAATCGCATTTTGAAAACATTTGAAGAATTAGGAGTTGCCGCACCGATATTAAAGGCAATCCAAGAGATGGGCTACGAATCGCCCATGCCCGTACAGGAAGAAGTGATTCCTTTCTTACTGGGAGAAGATAACGACGTAATCGCATTGGCACAAACAGGAACCGGCAAGACAGCCGCTTACGGCCTGCCGATCCTGCAAAAGATCAATGTCTCTCAATATCAGCCTCAAGCGCTTATCCTTTGTCCGACACGCGAGCTTTGCCTACAGATAGCGGACGATTTGAACGATTATTCTAAATACATCGATAACCTGAAGGTTCTCCCTGTATACGGAGGTTCCAGTATAGAGAGCCAGATCAAGACACTGAAGAGAGGCGTACACGTGGTAGTGGCTACCCCGGGACGTTTGATCGACTTGATGAACCGCAAGACGGTTGACTTAAGCAACGTAAAGAACGTCATTCTTGATGAGGCGGACGAGATGTTGAACATGGGTTTCACCGACAGTATCAACGAGATCTTGGCGGCTATACCGGAAAACCGCAATATGCTGCTCTTCTCCGCTACCATGCCGAAAGAGATTGCCTCTATCACCAAGAAATACATGAAGGACCCGAAAGAGATCGTCATTGGCAGGAAGAACGAGGGAAACAAGAATATCCGCGATATCTATTACATGGTTCGTGCGCAGGATAAATATCTCGCGTTGAAACGTCTAGCCGATTATTACCCGAACATCTACGGTATCATCTTCTGCCGTACCCGTAAGGAGACACAGGAGATCGCCGATAAATTGATTCAAGACGGCTATAACGCCGACTCCTTGCACGGCGAGCTGAGCCAAGCGCAACGTGATTACGTGATGCAGAAGTTCCGTATCAAGAATATCCAGTTATTGGTCGCTACGGACGTAGCCGCACGTGGTTTGGACGTGGATGACTTAACCCATGTAATCAATTACGGTCTGCCGGATGAGGTAGAATCTTATACCCACCGCCGCGGACGTACGGGCCGTGCGGGAAAAACGGGTATCGCTATCTCTATCTGCCACGTAAGGGAAAAAGGCAAGATCCGCGAGATCGAACGAATCATTAACAAGAAATTCGATAAAGGCAAGATGCCTACCGGTGAGCAAATCTGTGAGAAGCAATTGTTCAACTTGGTGGACCAGATCGAGAAAGTGAAAGTGAACGAGGAGGAAATCGCTAGTTTGATGCCTTCTATCTACCGTAAATTGGAATGGCTGGATAAGGAAGATATCATCAAGCGTGTCGTATCCTTGGAGTTCAACCGGATGATCGACTATTATAAAGATAACGATGATATCGAGGTTGTAGACGAGAGCGCCCCAAGAGAAAGAGGCAAACGTGGTGGTAGAGGCGAAGCGGAAGAAGGCTACACCCGTTTCTTTATCAACTTTGGAAAGACAGACGAGCTTACACCTCCTCAACTTATAGAGTTGGTTAATAAGTGTGTACCGGGTAAGGTTCGTATCGGTCGTATCGACTTACGTGATAATTTCTCATTCTTCGAGGTAGAAGAGGGAGAAGCCAACCGTGTCATGGACTCGATGAACGGCTTCGAGGTAGACGGACGACGTATCTCCGTAGAACCGGCGCAAGCGAAAGGCGAAGGTGGTAAAGGCAGTCGTGGTAGCCGTGGAGGTAGCCGTAGCGGAAACGGTTTCAGAGACCGACGGGATAGCGGTAGAAAAGGCAGAGATAGCCGTCGGGAAAGCGACCGTGGAGACCGTGGCGGTAGACGTTCCGGCCGTGGCGATGACAAACCGAAGCGTAAATTCTATGAGGACGCTCCTCGTGGAAAGAAAAAACGCAGTAAATAAAAATAGATATTCATAACCCTTCCTAATGAGCTCGGCATCGAACCGGGCTCATTTTTTAATTAAGGTTATAAAGGTCTTAAATTATGCGTACCTACAAAGTTTGTGGTACTTAATTCCTTATTTTTGCCAAAACTGGAAAAAGTCCTGAAGACATGCAAACAGAACTAGTACGTCAGCTAACCATAGAAGATTTATCGCAAAACGCTGTGCTTGACTATATTGATGGAGATATAGCATTTGCCAATCGCCTCCGCCTTCCTCATGTGCCCCATGCCAAGCCTGTCAAGATTGACGCATTAAAATTGTTGATATGCACAAAAGGCACATTGCAAGTAGACGTGAATACCAAGACACGGATAATCCGAGCCAACGAAGTTCTGTGTTGCCTTCCTCTGACCGTACTTCGCAATGCTATCGGTAGTGATGATTTGGAATGCAAGGGGATCGCTATCTCCATGAATATAGTCAGGAGATTAGTCAGCTTGGGTGGTGGCACACGAGACAAGTTTTTTTATCTCGAACAAAACCCAGTCCTGCCAATAGGACAAAAGGGAGCACAAATCTTCGAATTATATCATAAATTAATTGGTTCCAGGATAAAAGCAACAGACAATCCTTATCAGAAAGGGATCATGTCTGCCCTTATCAGCGCTATATTCTATGAGTTGCTAGGTAATTTGGATACATATTGTATATCCAGAAACAACACGATGTTCAAGCAAGGCGATCTTTTATTCAATCGATTTATAGAATTACTATCTAAATCAAAAGTAAAAGTACGCTCCGTCTCTTTCTATGCGGATAAGCTCTTTATCACTACCAAATATCTCTCGGTGATATGTAAACAGGTATGTGGAAAGACAGCTTTCGATATCATTAATGAATTTATCATAGAGGATATCACCGAGCTACTTAAATACTCTGAAAAATCCATTAAGGAAATAGCCAATTATTTGGAGTTTCCCAATCTCTCATATTTCGGGAAATACGTGAAGGCACACACGGGTATGTCGCCTACCCAATACAGAAAGCATCTTATAAATAAGCTATAAAAGCATCTCATACTTTCTTTTTGAGAAACCATACTACAAGATATTACAATCAGAACACTTCACCAGCACATTTGGTATATAAAAATGAGCTATCTCCTTTTAACTTTGCGCGGAATTTTAAAAGGATATACAAATGGTTATGAGTTCAAAATGGATGAGACTAATAGGATTAGTCGGTTTTACGGCAGTATTGGTGTCTTGCAAACAAACACCTCAAGCTCCAATGAATGCCAATTATGCAACAATGAAAATAACAGTAAGTGACAAGAAATTCTCTACCTCTTATTCAGCCACGATCCGTGGACGGCAGGATATCGATATTTATCCACAGGTATCCGGAACTATCGAGCGCCTTTGCGTAACAGAAGGTGAGAAAGTCCGGAAAGGACAAATTCTTTTCGTCATAGACCAAGTACCCTACAAGGCAGCCTTGAATACGGCTATAGCCAACGTTAAATCAGCAAAGGCAGGCTTAGCCACGGCGGAATTAACCTACAACAGCAATAAAGAGCTATATGCCCAGAAAGTAGTATCAGAGTTCAGCCTAAAGACCTCCGAGAACAGTTATCTCACCGCACAAGCAGCTTTGGCACAAGCTGAGGCTCAAGAGACAAACGCCCGCAACAACCTCTCTTATACCGAAGTAAAAAGTCCGAGTGACGGAGTGGTAGGAGCGTTACCCTATCGGGTCGGAGCCTTAGTCAGCGCCAATATTCCACAGCCATTGACTACAGTATCCGACAACTCGAACATGTATGTGTATTTCTCTATGAATGAGAACCAGCTTTTATCCTTGACCCGTCAATATGGTTCCATGGATGACGCACTGAAGAACATGCCGGAAGTAGAACTTAGACTAAATGACAACTCCATCTACGAACATAAAGGAAAGATCGAGTCGATCAGCGGCGTGATCGATCGCCAGACCGGTACGGTAACCGTCCGTTCTGTCTTCCCAAACGAGGCACGCCTACTACATAGCGGAGCCTCTGGAGCGGTAATCATCCCCAGTACATATGAGAATTGTATCGTAATCCCACAGGAAGCGACAATACGTCTACAGGATAAAACAATGGTATATAAAGTAGTGGATGGCAAAGCAGTCTCATCCTTGATCACGGTAGCTGAATTGAACGATGGACGCGAGTATGTCGTATTAGACGGACTGAAAGCCGGTGAAGAAATCGTATCACAAGGAGCCGGATTGGTACGTGAGGGAACACAAGTTAAATAAAAAGAAATCAGTGCATTATGAAAGGGAATATATTTATCAAACGGCCTGTTATGGCTATATCCATTTCCATCCTGATCTTGGTAGTCGGGCTGATTTCGCTTTTCTCGTTACCTGTTGAGCAATATCCGAATATCGCTCCGCCAACAGTAAATGTATCAGCTACCTATACCGGCGCAGATGCCAACGCTGTGATGAACAGTGTCATCATGCCTTTGGAAGAAAGCATCAATGGTGTGGAAAATATGATGTACATCACTTCTACCGCTACAAACGCAGGGACTGCAACTATCGAGGTATTCTTCAAACAGGGAACTGATCCCGACATGGCAGCGGTTAATGTGCAGAACCGAGTCTCTAAGGCACAAGGCTTACTACCGGCCGAGGTAACCAAGATTGGTGTCTCCACTCAAAAACGCCAGACGAGTTTCTTACAGATCGACGCATTAGTCTGTGATGATGGTCGCTACGACCAAACATTCCTTGCCAACTACTTGGACATTAACATTATTCCACAAATCAAACGTATCGAAGGTGTGGGAGATGTGATGATGTTAGGTGATGCTTACAGTATGCGTATTTGGCTCAAGCCGGATCGTATGGCTCAATATGGATTGGTACCATCAGACGTAACTGCCGTACTAGGCGAACAGAACCTGGAAGCTCCAACAGGCCAATTAGGCGAGAACTCACAAAACGTATTCCAATACACGATGAAATACCGCGGACGCCTAAAAGATGTCAACGAATTTAAGGAGATCGTCATCCGATCACAAAATGATGGATCAGTCCTACGGCTAAAGGATATCGCAGATGTAGAGCTCGGAACTTTGACTTATGGATTCGATAATAAAATGGATGGTAAAGCAGCCGTAACCTTCTTGATTTTCCAGACCGCAGGCTCTAACGCTACCGCCGTGAACGAACAGATCACCAACTTGCTGAACGAACTTGAGCAGGATCTGCCGAAAGGAACTTCTTTCATGACTATGATGAGTTCCAATGACTTCCTCTTCGCCTCTATCTATAATGTGGTGGAGACCCTAATCGTCGCAATCATTCTCGTGATCTTAGTGGTTTACTTCTTCTTGCAGGATTTCAAGAGTACGTTAATTCCCTCTATCTCGATCATTGTCTCATTGGTCGGAACCTTCGCTTGCTTGGTTGCGGCAGGATTTAGTATCAACATCTTGACTCTTTTTGCGTTGGTATTGGCTATTGGTACGGTGGTGGATGATGCGATCGTCGTAGTAGAAGCGGTACAGGCGAAATTCGACGTCGGCTATAAGTCGCCCTATCAAGCGACTAAAGATGCCATGGGCGATGTTACCATGGCGATCATTTCTTGTACCTGCGTATTTATGGCAGTGTTCATCCCTGTAACTTTCATGGGAGGTACATCCGGAATTTTCTATACTCAGTTTGGTGTGACCATGGCAACTTCCGTTGGTATCTCCATGATCTCGGCTTTGACACTTTGCCCGGCGCTTTGCGCTATTATGATGCGTCCATCCGATGGCAACAAGAGTACCAAGAGTATCAACGGCCGTGTACGTGCCGCTTATAACGCCTCGTTCAACGCTGTGCTAGAAAAATATAAGAAAGGCGTGATGTTTTTCATCCACCATCGTTGGATGGTATGGGTATCATTAATCGCTACGCTTGTGCTGTTGGTCTGGATGATGATGACCACAAAAACCAGTTTGGTCCCTCAAGAAGACCAAGGTGCGATCATGGTAAACATGTCCATCGCTCCGGGTAGCACGCTAGAAGAAAACAAGCTAATAATGGCCAAAATAGAAAAAATCCTGGAAAGTACGCCAGAGATCGAGCATTATGCCCGCATTGCCGGTTATGGGCTTATCTCCGGACAAGGAGCCTCTTACGGTTCGGTTATCATCCGACTGAAAGACTGGGATGAGCGTAAGGGAAAAGAGCACACCGCCGATGCGGTGATTGCCCGGCTCAACGCACAATTCCATCAAATCAAGGAAGCACAGATCTTTAGTTTCCAAACTAGTATGATCCCGGGTTACGGCATGGGTAACTCCATTGAGTTGAACATGCAGGACAAGACCGGAGGCGATAAGACGATTTTCTATAACTCAGTATTACAATTCCTCGGAGCCTTGAACCAACGCCCGGAAATAGCGATGGCCTATAGCTCTTACGCCATGAACTTCCCGCAGATCTCTGTAGATGTAGATGCCGCCAAATGTAAACGAGCCGGTATCTCGCCCGCTTCCGTATTGGATGTTCTCGGTAGCTATTGCGGTGGTGCCTATATTTCCAACTATAACCAATTCGGTAAAGTGTATCGCGTGATGTTGCAAGCCTCTCCTGAATATCGTCTCGATGAGCAAGCATTAGACAATATGTTCGTACGCAACGGGACGGAGATGGCTCCTATCAGTCAGTTCGTCACTCTTAAGAGGATTATGGGATCAGAAGTGGAGAACCGCTTCAACCTATTCAGTGCCATTACCGTAAACGTGAACCCAGCTCCGGGTTACTCAACGGGAGAGGTGCAGCAAGTAATCAAAGAAGTAGCCAACCAGAGCCTACCTGCCGGTTATGGCTACGAATATGGAGGTATATCGCGTGAAGAGGCAGCATCCGGAGGTACACAGACTATATTCATCTATGCGATCTGTATCCTGTTGATTTTCTTGATTCTCGCATGCCTATACGAAAGTTTCCTAATCCCGTTCGCTGTCATCTTTTCCGTACCTTTCGGATTGATGGGGTCATTCCTCTTCGCTAAGTTATTCGGATTGGAAAACAATATCTATCTACAAACCGGTGTAATTATGTTAATCGGCCTATTGGCAAAAACCGCCATTTTGATTACGGAATATGCCATCGAACGCCGTCGGAAGGGCATGGGTATTATCGAATCAGCCTACTCCGCCGCCCAAGTACGTCTGCGTCCTATCTTGATGACCGTATTGACGATGATCTTCGGTATGCTTCCGTTGATGTTTGCGAGTGGAGCCGGCGCCAACGGTAACTCCTCGTTGGGTACTGGTGTAGTCGGCGGTATGGCTATCGGTACATTGGCCTTGCTTTTCGTTGTACCAGTATTCTACATCGCTTTCGAGTTCTTACAAGAGAAGATCCGCAAGCCGATGGAAGTAGAGGCAGACCTACAGGTATTGCAAGAGCAAGAAAAGAGCGCAAACGAACGCGAGAATCATAAATAAATCGGGAGAATCCCATTAATTACAATTATAGAAAAAGAATGAAACGACATATCATCACACTAGCTGTATCATGCGTTATGTTAAACAGCTGTGGTATATATACAAAATACAAACCGGCTTCTGAGGTTTCCGCAGATCTGTACGGCTCAGAGGCCACCGCTCAAACGGATACTGTATCCTTGGGAGACATGAGCTGGCGGGAGGTCTTCACCGACCCGCAGCTCCAAACACTCATTGAGCATGGCCTGGCAAACAACACAGACTATCGTTCCGCACAACTCCGTGTAGAGGAGGCTGAAGCAGCTTTACTGTCAGCCAAGCTAGCTTTCCTGCCTGCCTTCGCTTTCGCTCCTCAAGGAGCGGTGAGCAGTTTCGACTCCCATAAGGCTACACAGACTTATTCGATTCCGATAACAGCCAGTTGGGAACTGGATATATTTGGTAAAATGCGCAATGCCAAAAAGCAGGCGCAAGCTCTTTACGCACAAAGTCAAGATTATCGGCAAGCGGTACGTACACAGCTAATCGCCGGAATAGCTAATACTTATTATTCCCTGCTTATGCTGGATGCTCAGTTGAAGATCTCAGAGCAAACCGCTTCCTCCTGGAAAGAGACGGTCAATTCCACCCGTGCCTTAATGAATGCAGGCATAGTAAACGAAACAGCTGTTTCCCAAATGGAAGCTACGTACTACAGCATCTGTACATCCATCCTCGACCTGAAAGAACAAATCAATCAGGTAGAGAACAGCCTTGTATTGTTACTGGCTGATACACCTCATACCATACAAAGAGGTGAATTGGAAAACCAGCAACTGCCGAAACATTTCTCAGTAGGCATACCCGTCTATTTATTATCAAACCGCCCTGATGTAAGGGCAGCGGAACATGCTCTGGAAAGTGCATTTTACGCCACTAATCAAGCCCGTTCCGCTTTTTATCCCTCTATTACCCTAAGTGGTTCGGCCGGCTGGACTAACTCGGCAGGTGCAGTCATCACCAATCCGGGTAAGTTTCTGGCCTCGGCAGTAGGCTCACTCACCCAGCCACTTTTTGCCAGAGGACAACTTCTAGGACAACTGAAAATCACCAAAGCGCAACAAGAAGAGGCCCGGTTGAGTTTTGAGCAAGCTTTACTGAACGCAGGAACCGAGGTTAACGATGCTTTGGTGCAATATCATACAGCACGTGACAAGGCTGTGTACTTTGAAAAACAGATAGAGTCTCTCGAAAGAGCCTATAAAAGTACCTCCCTACTTATGCAGCACGGAACGACAACCTATCTAGAAGTACTCACAGCACAACAAGGATTATTAAATGCCCAACTAACCCAAGTGGCTAATCGTTTCACGGAAATCCAAGGGGTTATTAACCTCTATCAAGCCTTAGGCGGAGGACGTGAATAGGCCATTCGTTTTATTCATATTTGAAATAACCTATAGGATTGCCCAGAAAGTGATTTTAGGGCAATCCGCCTTTCTTAGCACGCTCTCACTTTCACCTAATATATAATTTCATGACTTTAGTAGACTTGTTCCGTCTTATACCATGCTTATAGTCGTATCGTATTCAAGAATTAACAAATAAATCGTATATTTACGGTCATAAAAATCTTCTCGGACAATTGATACAAACATTTAAAATACAAGAAAGATGAAAAAACTTTTTACCTATGTAATCATGCTTTACGCCAGCCTATCCGTTTCCGTGGCGCAACAGATCCAGTATCCGGAGCCGGTGTTAAACCCGGAGAGTTGTACGAGTATCATGGTCGGGAAAAAAGCCTCGGCGGATGGTTCCGTGATGACCAGCCACACCTGCGATAGCAATTACCGCACTTGGATGGATATCGTACCTTCCGCCTCGTACGATCACGATACGACAACCACAGTCTATACCGGACGTATGCATACCGAATACGCCGAGGGAACCCGGGGGATGATCGCAAAAGGAACGCTACCCGAAGCGCGGTCTACGTATCAATTCCTCAACACCGCCTATCCCTGCCTCAACGAGAAGCAGTTGGGTATCGGCGAGACAACGATCACCGGCCGGAAAGCCCTTGTCAACAAGAAAGGTATGTTCATGATCGAGGAACTTCAGCGAATCGCCTTGCAACGTTGCACGACCGCCCGTGACGCGATCCGCTTAATGGGCGAGTTGATCGAGAAATACGGATATGGCGACTGGGGCGAGTGCCTTACGATAGCGGATCCGAAAGAGGTATGGCATTTCGAGGTCTTCGGCGAGGGTCCGGATAAGATCGGTGGCGTATGGGCGGCGATCCGCATCCCCGACGATCATGTGGGCGTATCGGCCAATATCCCCCGTATCTCCAAGGTAGATCCGAGCGACAAGGAGAATTGCATGGCTTCCGCCAACGTATTCGAGGTAGCCAAGCGCATGGGCTTCTGGGACGGGAAGAAACCGTTCCGCTTCTGGGAGGCCTATGGCGGCGGGAACTATTCGGGAGAATTGAAATCCTTCAGCATCCGCGAGTTTTTCATTTTGAATAAGCTGGCGCCATCCTTGCATCTTTCTTATGATGCCGAGGAACTTCCGATCAGCGTAAAACCGGAAAAACCGGTTGACGTGACCGACGTGATGGCCCTTCTCTCCGAGACGTATGAGGGGACGGAATATGATATGACGAAGAACCTGAAAGTCGCCGTCAAGAAAAAAGATAGTAACGAGACAGATACCATTATCAGCCCGGTAGCGAATCCGTGGATGACTACGGATATGGTAAACATGTTAAACGGACTCAGACCGGATGCCGTGAAACGCTACCGCCTTGTAGCCGTGCCGCAATGCTCCTACTCTACCGTGATCCAATTGCGTGACTGGCTGCCCGACGCGGTAGGCGGCGTGGTTTGGATGGCCTATGATAATCCCGGACAAAGCCCCCGCATCCCCATCTTCTGTGGGACGAAAGATCTCCCGGCTTGCTTCAAGGTTTGCGGACAGCACCGTTACCGGGAAGATGCCGCCGTATGGGCTTTCCGTCGTGCCAACAAACTCGCCACCGTACGTTGGGGAGCGACTAAAGATCGTATGAAAGCATCTATCGCCCATTTTACGGAGAAAGGGCAGACAGAACTTCCTTTCGTAGAGAGCCGTTACAAAGAGATTCTTACCCAACAAGGTGAGGAGGCCGCAAAAGAATACCTAACCGGATATACCGCCGATTTCGCCGGAGCCACGATGCTACGCTGGAGAGAAATGGGAGACTCATTCTGGACCCAATTCGAAAGAGGCTTCTAATCACCACATCCGATAGTAAAGACGAGGCACGCCCCGTCTCTACAATAATAATATAAACTTAAATTCATATACAATGAGAACATTCATTCTATCATGCGCCTTAGCGTTAGGCTCCTTGAGCACATTCGCCCAAGGCTACCAATTTACGGATGTAGTAAAGGTACCCGCCACGCCAGTCAAGAATCAAGCATCCACGGGAACCTGCTGGTGTTTCGCCACGACCTCTTTCATGGAGTCCGAATTACTCCGTATGGGAAAAGGGACGTACGATCTCTCCGAGATGTTTATCGTCCGCCAGAAATACATGAACCAGTTGCAGGATAATTATGTCCGCCAAGGTAGAGGTAATATCGGTCAAGGAAGTCTCTCCCACACCTTCATGAACGCTTTCAACCAAGTAGGTATCGTTCCCGAAGAGGTGTACTCGGGTATCAACTACGATTCCGACCGGCACAATCATGCCGAGATGGTAAAATACATCAAGGCGATCGCAACGACCGCCGTGGATATGAAAAAACGGAGCCCGGAATATTACAAACTAATCGATAACCTATTCGATACCTACCTAGGCAAGCTTCCGGAGAAATTCACCTATCAAGGCAAGGAATATACCCCGAAGACATTCGCCGCCTCCCTAGGGTTGAATATGGACGATTATATCGAACTGACAAGCTTCACGCATCATCCGTATTACCAGAAATTCGAGGTAGAGGTTCCCGATAACTGGGAGCATGCGCAAATGTATAACCTACCATTGAATGAAATGATGGAAGTAGCGGATTATGCGTTGAATAACGGTTACACGGTATGCTGGGATGGCGACGTGAGCGAGAAAGGCTTCTCTTTCAAGAATGGCGTGGCGATCAACCCGGAGGTAAAGAAGGTGGAAGATTACTCGACTACCGACCGTGCCCGCTTCGAGAAAATGGACGAGAAGGAACGTCTGGAGGAAGTCTACAAATTCGAGAAACCTTTCCCGGAAGTAAACGTCACCCCGCAGGTCCGTCAAGAAGGCTTCGAGGCGTTCGTCACGACCGATGACCATTTGATGCACCTTACCGGCATCGCCAAGGATCAAAACGGCACGAAATATTATATCACGAAGAACTCTTGGGGAACCGAACGTAATACATTCGGCGGTTACCTCAACATGTCAGATAGCTTTGTCCGTGCCAAGACGATTTACATCATGGTGCATAAGGACGCAATACCGAAAGCAATCAAGTCTAAATTAGGCATTTAGTACAATGCCCATCGTAAGGCGCTTACAATAGGCATTCAAAGCACCTTACGATGGGCATTATAAGCTCCTTAGAATGGGCATCCGCGGAAATCACGGATGCCCATCTCTTTTTTCTCTCATCGAACCAGTTTCAACTCCTCAATCAACCTCGGGCATTTACCCCATTTATCGATCATGAAAAGGACATAGCGGATATCTACGCCGATGCAACGTTGCAAATCCGGTTCAAAAGCGATATCACCACTCATCGCCTCCCAGTTACCGTCGAAAGCAAGTCCAATCAAACGGGCGTTCTTATCGAATACCGGGCTACCGGAATTACCACCCGTGATATCATTGTTCGAGAGGAAGCACAGCTGCAATTCCCCTTTTTCATTTGCGTAAGGTCCGAAATCACGGCTACGAACCAGATCCAGTATCTCCGGTTGTACCCAGAACTCATCGCTCGTCGGGTCCTCTTTCTCTAGGATACCTTTATCCGTTGAGTAATAATTGTACCATGCGGCATCATAAGGACGATACCCTCCGATAGAACCATAGCTCAAACGCATCGTGAAATTAGCGTCGGAAGACAAGGCTTTCTCCGGATACATCTCCTTCAAGCCCGCGAAATACAAACGTTCTCCCTTAGCGATATCATACTCCGCATCACCCATCAACTGCTGTAACTGGAAGATAGACACCAATACGGACAAGCTCAGTTCCGCCGCCGGATCTTTTCTCAATTTCTCATATTGCTTCGGATTTCTCAACATCTCGGCGATCTTGTCGTACGACAATAAGGAAGTCTTCTTAAATACATCCGCCGCATATTTCTCATAATTTCCTTTATACTTCTTATCAACGCTCGTATAAATATCCGGCAAGAACTCCGGAGATACACGTTCTTTCGCGATCTTCATCATCGCGGCCAGTACCTTCTGATCCAAAGACGGCTCGTAATCCTTGAAGAACGGTTGGATACGATCCTCTAAAAAGACAGTAATCTCTTCCGGGGTAGCTCCTTCAATATCCACCGATTGCACCATACGGGCCAAACGAATAATCTCCGCTCCACTAGAAAACGCCTCATTCAAATAGGTCAAAGCCTCTCTATATTTATTGGTCGAGGTATATCCTTTTTCCAGCAAATTCAAGACCTCGCCATATTTAGCGCCCCGGGCCTGATCTTTCGCTACCCAATCAGCGAAGGCCGTCTCCTCCGCACGTTTACGTTCGATCACGTTTAGATTCGCCAATCCTTTATTCATACCGATCGAGTTCTTCCAATAATTGGAGCTTCCCGCATACTTAGAGGCATATTTGATACGTACGGCGTCGCTAGCCAACATCGCCTCTTTCCAGATGCCCTGCTTGATGCCACGCACCTCGATACGGGGCTTATTACTATTCTCGATACGCTGTTGCACGCCCCAAGAGCACAAATAACGATCCGTGCTTCCCGGAAAACCGATTGTCATGGCATAATCTTTATCTTGATAGCCTTGCATAGACACCTCCGCTACATATCTCGGGGTATAAGGCTTATTATCCGCATTGTATTCCGCCGGTTTATTATCCGCGTTGGCGTACACACGGAATACGGAAAAATCACCGGTATGCCGAGGCCACATCCAGTTATCCGTATCGCCACCGAACTTACCGATAGAGCTAGGCGGAGCGAAAACCATACGCACGTCACGATAAACATCGTACACTACCAAGAAATATTTATTATTGCTATAGAAAGGAACAACATCAGCCGCTAGGAACTCATTATTTCCCACGGAATCACAAATCACACGACCGATAGAATCAGCCGCCGACAAACGCTGGAACTCATCCTCGATACCGGAGATCTGGCTGTTGATACGATCGCTCACGTCTACGGTCTCTTTCAGGTAACGTACTGTCAAGCCTGGAACCGGAAGTTCTTCCTGTTTACTTTGAGAGACAAAACCATCTTTCAGATAGTCGTGCTCCACACTACTCAACTGCTGGATGGCTCCGAAACCACAATGGTGATTCGTGAAGATCAATCCCTCGTTAGAGACCGTAATACCAGTACATCCCCCACCGAAGATTACCACGGCGTTCGCCACGCAAGGATCCGTCTCACTATACAACTGATCATAGGATGGGGTAAAACCCAACTCGGCCATTCTCGCCAAATTCTGCTTATTTAATTCCTTCAGCACCCACATGCCCTCATCGGCATATAACTGGCCGGAAGCGGCTAAAAGCAACAAAGCCGCCCACACTCTTTTCATCAACTTCATTCTACTCTGATTAGTCTAAATTATTCGATTAGTAATTTAATATTTTTCATTTCCACACGAGCCGACAGCCATTCCTTGATCTTCTTACGTTCCGCATCTTTAATGATCGTCTTACTTTTCAGATAAACCAGCATAACCGTATCCGGCTTCGCCGTCTCCGTATTCACGATATACGTATTCGAGCAAGAAGCCTCGACTACATAGGGGAAAAGAACCTTCATCTCCGGGATCAACTCGGATGTCAAACGCCTATAACTCTGATATTTGTCAACCTGTCGTTTTAACGAATCTATCTGGATGGTCTGCGCACGTAGCACCTCCTCGCTATTCTTATATAAATCCTGCATCAAGAGGCTTTTCAACTCATTGATATCCGTGGCCTCTTGTCCGAAGCCTTGTTGCACGACTAAATGCACATCTTTCAATCCATACTTAGGCAATTTAGCCCGGGCGTTAGCGATCATCTCATCCGGTACCGTCTGGCCGATCAAGACTACTTTCACCTCCTTTTTCTCGCTCGTATCCGTAACGACCTTATTCAAGATTTGCGTATTCGGGAAAGTCAACTCCTCCGATACGAAGTTACGTACCCGATCATTGAAATAACTACTCCGGATCAAGTTATAACTCAAGAAAAGGCTCGGCACGATCGTGAAAAAAACAATGATACCCACGTAACGAGTCACGATCTTTTCCCGTTGTTTATCCAAGAAAACTTTCTTCGGATATTTCAACAAACGAACGACAACAAACGTAGCCAAACTGATAAAAACCGTATTGATAAAATACAGATAAAAAGCACCGAAAAAGTAATACAAATTGCCACTCGCCAACCCGAATCCAGCCGTACAAAGCGGAGGCATCAAAGCCGTAGCGATAGCTACACCCGGAATCACGTTACCCTTACTCTTTGTCGAGCTCGCCACGATTCCGGCCAGACCGCCGAAGAAAGCGATCAATACATCGTATACCGTAGGTTGCGTACGGGCAAGCAACTCGCTTTGCGCCTCGCTGATCGGTGAGATCAAGAAATATAAGGTGGAGGTAATCACGCTAAAAATAGTAGCGGTAGCGAAATTACGGAACGAACGCTTGATCAACTCGAAATCGGAGATTCCCAATCCCAAGCCGAATCCCATGATCGGTCCCATCAACGGCGAGATCAGCATGGCGCCGATAATCACGGCCGTAGAGTTCGTATTCAATCCGAGAGAGGCCACAAATGTAGCGAAAATAAGTACCCATAAATTTGTCCCCTTAAATTCGACTCCCTTCTTAATAGATTCTATCGTGTCCAGTTCATCCTCTTTGTCCTGCCTGACGTCGAAATTACGGACAAAAAAATCCATAATCTGTTTATGTAGCAATCCTTTTTCCATGCGGTATTAATCTTGTCCCATATTTATGCAAAGATATTTCAATTGTTTGTTTTTCTAACTATTTAATAGCTTTTTTATGGTGAGATTACGTATATTTGCATTTGTAATACAATAAACACAACAAGAGATTCTATTTGTATGAAACGATATCTAATACATTTATGCTTATTATTTATGTCCTTTGTCGTTTCATCTCAAACGACTACACCAGACTCGCTTAAAAGCGCCTTGCAAAAAACGACCTCCGAGCGCACAAGGCTGGAAATCCTCGCCAACTTGATGGATATCTCACGAAACGATGACATATTAGTAAACGCTAAACAACTCTATCAGGAAGCCTTAAAAGCGAATGACAATTACTATAAGGAAGCGGCATTGACCGAGATTCTCCGGCATTATATCAACACGGACCAAACCGATAGCGCAAATGTCTATATCGCCAAAGCCGAGCAGGAGCTAAAAGGAGAAGCCAGAACCAGCCTCGTATCGTTCATGAAAATGATCCAAGATACGCGCGTCATATTCTACACATCCGGTGAACCAAGAAGGAAAGTCCTCATGAATTGCCTATTCAAGCTGGAGGAACCCGACAAATTGTCTCCCTATGAGAAAATAGCCTGCAATTATGTACTTGGTATGGCTGTCAGCAACAGCGTCATGGAGGAGAACATGCTTAAGGAGGACTTCAAGCAAGGGAAAGAATATTTCGACAACGTCTTGACCGAGGCTGAAAAACTGCCCCTACGATACGCATACAATTTCTTGCCTAACACCTATTTCATGCTATGCGCCTACGCTGCCGACCCTTGGGAGAGAGGGAAATACGCAACCCGCTATCTCAATACGATCTTAGGATACTCCAATATCCCGGAGATGAGCAAACGTCCTTACGCGACTAACAAGCGCCACTTGCTAAGCGCCTACTCCAACCTCGCCATCAGCGCCGAGGCTATCGGGAAGGATTTGGCCACTTCCTATTTCCATGAGTTCCAAAAGTTATTGAAGGCTTATCCGGAGGCGGCTAGCACCACCCCGGAATACGAGCTATACTATACTTCCGCCAATTATTACCTAAACATCAAGGACTACATGAAATTCATTGAGTTCAGCGACTCCTTGATCAATTTCTCCAAACAAATACCGCTTTACAAGGAGCATGTAATCGCCTATGTATCCGCAAAAGCCGCCGCCTACGACAGCCTCCGGATGTACAAGGAGGCCTATGAGACATCCAAAGAGTATGCGGTATTGCTAGATACCTTGCGTATGCAAGAACTCCGGAAGAAAATGGAGAATCTCGAGATCGAGAAAGGGGCGAACAAGTTGGTGATCGAAAAGAAATCATTGGAATTGGAATTGCAGAAAAGCAAGAAGGAGAATTACCTATATATATCCCTATTGCTTCTAGCCTTATGCGCCGTGTTCTATATCTTTTTCCGGTTAGGCAAGATGAGATCTCTTTATCAAGCATTACAGAAATCCAACGAGCAGGTCCTGATAGCGAACCAGAAGGCACAAGAGAGCGAGGAGATGAAGACCGCCTTCATCCGGAATATGTCGCATGAGATACGGACTCCCTTAAACGCGATCAACGGTTTCTCGGAACTCATCACCAACGACGATATCTCCATGGACGAGAAACAGGCTTTCAGCCGTATTATCTATGAAAACTGTTACCACTTGACTTCCATGCTGAACAATCTCCTTGAGATCGCCCAGCTCGATAGCGGCAATGATTCCCTTCCTCTTGTTCCCACACGAATCCATGAGCTTTGTTTATATGAGATGCAACAGGTAAAGAAATATCAAGAGAAGCCGGAGATCAACTATGTGGTGGAAGGCGATAAGGAGAATGATATGATCTTGACCAACCGCGCTTATTTCAGCTTGATCATCTCGCATCTGCTGGCAAACGCAAATAAATTCACGGAGAAAGGAAGCATCACACTTTCATACCATCTGGATAGCGGAGCCAATTTAGTGACCCTGTCGGTAACAGATACGGGTTGCGGCATCCCTCAAGACAAACAGGAATGGATATTCGAGCGTTTCACGAAGACCAATGATTTCATTCCCGGCTCTGGCCTGGGGCTTTACCTATGTCGCTTGATCGTTAACCGGCTAAACGGTAAGATAAAGACAGATCCGTCTTATACGAAAGGCTCACGCTTCGTTATCACGATGCCAATCGCCACGCCGTCCAAGCCCTCCGAACCTACCGATTAACGAAAGAAACGTCCTACGTACGGGAGTTCTCGTAAAGGTAAATCCCTTTTAACCATAAACGCGATGAATACGCCTAATAAGATTGTACGGTATCCCAACCGGAGCCATTCAGACTGTATCGGCAGTGCCATGCCTGCCACGTATAACACCGTCGCCACTCCGAAATAAAGAAACGCGGATTTCAAGTCGTACTCGATCGGGAATTTCTTTTGTCCTACAAAATAGGATAAAAGCATCATCAATAAATTACAAAAGAACGATGCCCACGCACAAGCCATATAACCGTACGAGGGACCGAACAGCAAGATGATAGAGACCGTGGCCACACATCCGATCGTGGAGAAATAGGCGCCCCATCGTGTCTGGTCGATCAGCTTATACCATAAGGAGAGGTTGAAATAAATACCGAAGAACAACTCGCCCAGCATCACGATCGGCACTACCCGTAATCCGGGATAATAAGCCGGCCCGACAAAATACTTCAAGATATCGATATAGAACATTACCCCGAGGAAGATAAACAAGGCGAATATGATGAAATATTTCATCGCTTCCGAGTAGGCTTTCTTATTATCATCGCTCTTGTTTTTAGCGAAAATAAACGGCTCATAGGCATACCGGAAAGCCTGCGTGAACATCACCATCACCACGGCGATCTTGAAGCATGCGCCGTATATACCCAATTGCTCGTTCGCGTACTCCTTATCATCAAACAAGAATGGAAACAGGATCTTATCTGCCGTCTGGTTAAAGATACCGGCAATACCTAGAATGAGGATCGGGAAGGAATAACGCAAGATTTGTTTCAATACCGTTCCGTCTACTTTCGCCCGTATGCCCGGCAAGATATCCGGGATCAAAAGCAATAAGGTTATCAGTGTCGTAAACACGTTCGCCACGAATACATAGCCTACCCCATAATCCGGACGATAGAACCAGCTTATCGCCTCCGGATAGTGCGCATGCAACCACGGACAAGTGATCAAGAAGAATATATTCAAGATAATATTCAAGAAAATACTCAGCAACTTAATCCCGGCGAAACGCCATGCTTTCCCCTTATACCGAAGATAAGCGAACGGAATGCAACAAAAAGCGTCTACCGCCACGATACCCGCCATCATCCCGATATACTCCGGATGGTCGCCATATCCCAAGCTGGCGCTAATAGATGGCAATAAGGCGAAAACCGCTACGCTAAACAGCGCCGAACTTCCCAGCAAGCAATACAGCACGGAAGCATACACCCGCATCGGCTCTTGCTCCTCTTTTTTGTTGATGAAGCGGAAAAAACCCGTCTCCATGCCATAAGTAAGCAAGACCAGCAACAGGGCTGTCCAACCATATAAATTCGTCACGATCCCATAATCCCCTGTTCCGGCCAACACACGTGTGTACATCGGTACCAACATCCAATTCAGGAAACGCCCCACTATACTACTCAATCCATAAACGGCTGTCTCTTTAGCGAGCCGCTTCATTCCTCCTGCCATATCTATCTGTCTAATCAAATAAAAAACCTTGTTCCCCCACCCGGCTACGTCCCAGATGGGTATAAGCTAAATCGGTGACCTCACGGCCACGGGGCGTGCGTTTGATAAAGCCCTCTTTGATCAAGAAAGGCTCGTACACTTCTTCTAGCGTTCCGGGGTCCTCGCCCAAAGCCGTGGCGATCGTCGTTAATCCGACCGGGCCTCCCTGGAATTTATCAATGATCGTCGTCAGCAACTTATTATCGATCTGATCCAAGCCATACCGATCTATATTCAACGCCTCCAAAGAGAAGCAAGCGATCGCCTTATCGATATCTCCGTTCCCCTTCACTTGAGCGAAATCACGCACACGGCGCAATAAAGCGTTGGCGATACGAGGCGTACCCCGGCTACGGGAAGCGATCTCCCTAGCGGCGTTCAACTCACATTTTACATTCAAAATATTAGCACTACGGAGCACGATCTTCGTCAGCGTCTCCATATCATAATACTCCAAGTGCATATTGATACCGAAACGGGCACGCAGCGGACTAGTCAGCAAGCCGCTACGGGTCGTAGCGCCAATCAATGTAAACGGAGCCAAATCGATCTGTATCGAGCGGGCGCTCGGTCCTTTATCGATCACGATATCGATCCGGTAATCCTCCATAGCGGAATACAGGTATTCCTCCACGATCGGGCTCAGCCGGTGAATCTCATCGATAAAAAGCACGTCGTTCTTCTCCAGCGAGGTCAATACCCCGGCCAGATCTCCCGGCTTATCCAGCACCGGCCCCGACGTGACCTTGAAACCAACCCCCAACTCGTTCGCTATAATATTCGACAACGTCGTCTTTCCCAACCCGGGAGGTCCATGCAAAAGCACATGATCCAGCGCCTCCTTACGCATGCGGGCAGCCATGACGAACACCTTCAGGTTCTCCACCACCTTCGCCTGCCCGCTGAAGTCACGGAGCGAAAGCGGCCGAAGCACGTTCTCGTACTCTCGCTCGTTTTCCGGCATCCGGGCATCCCTTATATCAAAATCATCTTCCATATTCACGTTCATTGACTTGCAAAGATAATGTTAAACAACACATTCACGAAAATAGATGTATAAAATATTTTTCTGACAGTGAGAAAAGCATATGTTTGCTAAAAGAACACCTTTAAAAACATACTACCATGAAACTTATACTCACAATCTCTGCGATGATCCTGTTCCTGATAACGGGATGCGAAAGTGGCAAGCAACCGGCTAACGACTTTTTAACCGTGGATATCACGGCAAATTATCCGAAGAAGGAACTGATTCTTCAAGACTTTTTGGATGTGGAATACATCCCATTAGAAACGAATGAGGAATTCATAACCTCAGCCAGCATGCAAGCCATCGGCAAAAATCTCATAATCCTTAGAAACAAGAACGGACAAGACGGAGATATATTTATCTTCGACCAGACCGGAAAAGGCCAGAGAAAAATCAACCGCAGCGGCCAAGGTAGCCAAGAATACACGAATATCGGGTCTATTGCCCTCGATGAGGAGAAAGGTGAGCTGTTTATCAACAACTACTACTCGAGCCAGTTTATCGTATACGACCTGTCCGGAAACTTTAAGCGAACTTTAAAGTACGATAAAGATTTTAATTTCAATAGCGGGAAGACATACAATTTCGATCAAGACAACTTAATCTGCTACGATGAGATTGGCAATTATATAAATCTGAGAAAAAGCGCATTTTGGCTCCTGTCCAAACAAGACGGGAGCATTGTCAAGGAAATCGAACTCCCTTATGAGCATAAGATATCACCGTTTTTATCGAAAGGAGGTTGGGCCGCGGGACCTCGTAATACCGAATTAATTTCCCAAAATGGAAGTTGGGTTTTAGTAGAGCCATCTACAGATACGATTTATAGTTATTCGCAAGATCACTCTATCAAACCCTTTATCGTAAGGACTCCACCTATCCGCTCTATGGCCCCGGAAGTATTTCTTTATCCAAGTATTCTTACCGACCGGTATTATTTCATGCAAACAACAAAGAAACAATGGGATTTTGAGAAAGAAACCGGATTCCCCAGAACCGACTTGGTATATGATAAACAAGAGGACGCTATCTTTGAGTGTGTCGTATATAATAACGATTTCGTAGATCAGACACCCGTTAATATGTGGTACGAACACGGAATACTAAAGATCATCAATAACGATGGGATCGCTTTCATAAAGAAACTAGAAGCCAATGAGTTGGTGGAAGCCTACGGGAAAGGTAAGCTGAAAGGCCGCTTGAATGAGATCGCAGCGGGATTGAATGAGGAATCCAACCCCGTGATTATGGTGGCTAAGTATAAGGAGTAAAAAACTTCTTACTTATTGTCTATTTTTCCAGACTTGTTTTTTATTCGTACATGTTTTTCGGAAAACACGTACGTGAATTCCCAAAAACACGTACGTGAATCCGTGAAAACATGTACGTGTTTTTACGGAAATCCGACAAGCATATTTATCTATCTTATTATCAGCGAATTGTAAATCGACTTCATAGTAAGATATTATTGTTGAAAATTTACTTCTAAAGATACGGTTCCTCTCCTATATTTTATGTAACTTTGCTTATAAGTCGCATAAAATATAGGACGATATGAACCAGACAATTTATCCCATCGGCATACAGAACTTCGAGAAAATTCGCAAGGACGGCTATCTCTATATTGACAAGACAGCCTTGGTCTATCAATTGGTTACTACCGGACAGTATTACTTCCTCAGCCGCCCCCGACGCTTCGGGAAAAGCCTGTTGCTGTCCACGCTGGAGGCCTATTTCCAAGGGAAAAAGGAGCTGTTCGATAATTTATATTGGCAACCAATCCTACAAGATCCGCTTCTAGCCATTCTTGAGGAATCATAGGAAGGCGAGTCATTTGCGAGTGGCTCGCCTTTCTTGTTTAATAAATCTTAATATTTACCGGGGATATAAGTATCGTAAGCCATTAGAAAGTATATTCATGCGTAATCTCAATTTATTTATCATGAAATGTATATCTATCTACTTTGTGACCCTATTGTTACTGATGTCGGGCTGTGAATCCGGACGGAGGATCATCTTAAAAGATCTTCGTTGTGAGAACTTGGAGAATCCGGTTGCGATCGACAATACCCATCCCCATTTTAGCTGGAAAATCGAGACAGACGGGCAAACTATGCGGCAAGCGTATTTTGAGATACAAGTAGCCACGGATAGTTCCTTGCTGGCTCAAGGCAAAGCCGATCTATGGAATTCAGGTAAGGTGGAATCGTCCGCTTCCGTGATGGTCCCTTATCGAGGGAAAGAGTTGCGATCTAGTGTGCTGGCCTATTGGAAAGTCCGGGTATGGGATGATAAGGGGGAATCCTCGGACTGGAGTCCGGTCAATCGCTTTGGGATCGGGCTTTTGGATAAAGCGGAATGGCAAGGCAAATATATAGGGATGCCGGATGAGAAGAATCCGATGTTAAGGAAGAAGTTCGAGCTTCAAGACCGTGATGCCACATTACTCCTTCATGTAAACTCCTTAGGGTATCATGAGATCTATTTAAATGGCAGGAAGGTATCGGAAGATGTTCTCTCGCCGGCGACGTCTCAACTAAACAAAAGATCCTTGTCCGTGACGTACGATCTTACGCCGTACGCAAAGCAGGGAATAAACGACTTATTGCTCTGGTTGGGCCGTGGCTGGTACAGAAAAGCTACTTTTAATGCCGTTCATGATGGGCCGTTGGTTAAACTGCGATTGGACGAGATTCAAAGAAATGGCACTACAAGTACGCTACTCGTTACGGATAGCTCTTGGGAAGGCCGGGGAAGTATGTATGGTGAGACCGGTACCGGTACTTGGTATCCCCATCAATTCGGGGGTGAATGTGTGGATGGGAGGAAGGTGTTGCCGGATTTGACAACGGCTACGCTCGACGAACTGGATTGGAAGCCGGTGTTGGAGGTGGAGGTACCCGGGATAGAGGTAAGTCCCCAGATGTGTGAGCCTAATCGAATACAAGAGATCATCCGTCCCAAGGAAATCAAGCAGATAGGGGACAGTATTTGGCTCGTAGATATGGGACAGGCGTTAAATGGTTGGGTTGAGCTGAGTTTCCCAAAATTACCGGAAGGCCACCGGGTCCGTATGGAATATACGGATTGGTTAAATGAAAACGAAGATTTCAAGCCACAAGAGGAGAACGGACAGTATGAGGATTGGTATATCGGTTCCGGACAAGGCAAAGAGGTATTCCGAAATAAATTTAACCACCATGCGTTTCAATATATAAGGATATCCGGTTTGGCGAAAGCTCCCGAGGAGGTAACCGGCTATCTGATTCATACGGATTATAAGGATGCCTCGTCTTTCGAGTGCTCGGATCCGGACTTGAATGCTATCTATGCGATGATCAAATATACTTTCAAGAACCTAGCTTTCAGTGGTTATATCGTAGACTGCCCGCATTATGAGCGTATGGGATACGGTGGGGATGGAAATGCCTCTTGTAAGAGTTTCCAGACATTGTATGAGGGCTCTTCCGTGTATATGAACTGGATGCAGATGTGGCAGGATTGCATCCGTGAGGATGGGGGTATGCCGCATTGCGTACCGAATCCATACCCGGCGGGAGGTGGTCCGTATTGGTGTGGCTTTATTATCACGGGATCGTGGCAGACTTATTTGAATTATGGGGATAGCCGTCTGATCGAGCGATATTATCCGGTTATGCGACATTGGTTGCGTTATGTGGATGCGTATACGGTCGATGGGTTGCTGAAACGTTGGCCAGATACGGATTATCGGGCATGGTATTTAGGGGATTGGTTGGCTCCGGCGGGTGTCGATTATATGGCGCAGTCATCGGTAGATCTGGTTAGCAACTGCTTTATAAGCGATTGCCTCACTACGATGGAGAAGATCGCGAAGGTATTGGGGAAAGTGGAGGATGCCGCTAAGTATAAAGAGCGTCGCCAACGATTGAACGAGCTTATCCAGAAGACTTTCTATGATCCGGAGAAGAAACAGTACGCTACAGGCTCCCAGATCGATCGGATTTATCCGATGTTGGTCGGCGTGACAGATGAACAGCATATGCCCGAGGTAAAGGAAGGTTTATATCGAGAGACTTTGGAGAATTGTAAGGGCCATATCGGTTCCGGTTTGGTGGGTGTTACGATCTTGACCGATTGGGCGATAAAGAACGGAGAGGCTGATTTTCTCTATTCCATGCTGAAAAAGAGAGAGCTACCGGGATATCTATATATGATCGATCAAGGGGCTTCTACGACTTGGGAATACTGGTCGGGAGAACGTAGTAAGGTTCATAATTGTTTCAATGGCATTGGCGCTTGGTTCTGTCAGGCGATCGGAGGGATCTTGCCGGATGAGGATAGGCCGGGCTATAAACATTTCTTTATCAAACCGCAAGTGCCGGATGGCGTGACGTGGGCGAGGGTGGCGAGAGAGACCCCTTACGGTACGGCACGTGTGTCTTGGACTATGGAGAACCGATCGCTTTCCCTTGATCTGGAGATACCAGCGAATAGTACGGCGACTTTTATCGCTCCCTTTAACGTATCGAATTGTGTGTTAGATGGGAATAATGTAGAAATATCGGCGGGTTCGATTCTGTTGGAAAGTGGAAAACACACGCTATCGCTACCTGCGGAATAGGAATCATATGATTCCCTTCTTTTGGAAATAAATATAACTTAATACTACGAATATAACATGATTAAAGAAACATTATTAGCCTCTGCTTTCGGTTTATTGGGATTGGTGACCGTAGCTTGCGGCTCTCAAAAGAAAGATCAGATGGTGGAAGCTGTGTCGGAAACTGCATCGGAGACGGCTTGGTGCTTGGACGGGTTTGTGCGTCCGGCTGGTGTGAATCCGGTAATTAAGCCATTGCCAACTAAGTTTTATTGCCCGATGCGGGAAGATTCTGTAGCATGGGAGGAGAGTGACACATTTAATCCGGCGGCTACGATTTACGATGGGAAGATCGTGGTGATGTACCGTGCGGAAGATAACTCCGCTCAAGGAATCGGTTCCCGGACTTCCCGTTTGGGATACGCGACCTCTACTGACGGTATCCATTTTGAGAGGGATACGGAGCCTGTTTTTTATCCGGCTAAAGATAATCAAGCGGAGAACGAATGTCCCGGAGGTACGGAAGATCCTCGTATCGCTATGACCGAGGATGGTACGTATGTCTTGCTATATACGCAATGGAACCGCAAGGTGCCTCGTCTGGCGGTGGCGACCTCGAAGGATTTGAAACACTGGACGAAGTTCGGTCCGGCTTTTGAGAAAGCCTATAATGGTAAATTCAAGGATGAGGCGACTAAATCCGCATCGCTAGTCACGACTTTAAAGGGAGATAAGCAGGTCATTGCGAAAGTGAATGGCAAGTATTTCATGTACTGGGGGGAAAAGAACGTATATGCGGCTACCTCCGATAATTTGACCGATTGGGACCCACTGTTGGATGAGAATGGTGAGTTGCTTAAATTGTTCTCTCCCCGTTCCGGCTATTTCGATAGCCAGTTGACCGAATGTGGACCTCCCGCTATCTTGACGAAGGATGGTATCGTTCTGTTGTATAATGGTAAAAACGAACCGGGAGAAAAAGGGGATACCGCTTATCCGGCGAACTCTTATTGTGCCGGACAAGCATTGTTCGATGTAAATAACCCGACGAAATTGATCGGCCGTCTGGATAAGCCTTTCTTGCAACCGACGGATGACTTTGAGAAAAGCGGCCAATACCCTGCGGGTACGGTATTCGTGGAAGGACTGGTCTATTACCAGAATAAATGGTATCTGTATTATGGTTGTGCCGATTCATTCGTGGCGGTAGCCGTATCGGATAAACAATTGAATTTTTAAAGTATAATGAGGATAGAAATAATGATACAACTTGCAAGAAACTTGAAATGGATAACGACCACGGCGTTATCGCTCGCGTTGGTGGGAACTGCCTGTTCCGGTCCGACCCGGACTATCGAGGAGGTTCATTTCTCTGATTATGTAAATCCCTTTATCGGGGCGAGTACGAATACGGAGGCGGCCGGTGCTTACCATGGCTTGGGGAAGACCTTCCCCGGTGCGACTACCCCTTTCGGTATGGTACAGGTAAGTCCGAATACGATTACGGGGGGCGACAATGGTTCCGGATATAGCTACGAGCATGAGACGATCGAGGGATTCGCCTTTACACAGATGAGTGGTATCGGCTGGTACGGTGATCTGGGTAATTTATTGGTAATGCCTACCGTGGGCGATCTGCGTACGAACTCAGGAAAAGAGGGGGGCGTAGCCGGGTATCGTTCCCGGTATGATAAATCATCCGAGGAGGCCAAGGCTGGATATTATAAGGTATTGCTGAGCGATTACCAGATACAAGCGGAGGCGACTGCGGCTCCTCATAGCGGTATGCTGAGATTCGTTTTCCCCGAGAATAAGCAGTCCCGCATCCAGTTGGATTTAGCCCGTCGTGTAG
>NZ_FR885260.1:78345-80067 GCF_000436315.1 Parabacteroides sp. CAG:2
CCGTCGTGTAGGAGGTACTTCTACGTATCAGGCGGTTCAAGTGATAGATGACCATACGATCGCCGGACGAATGGAATGTACGCCGGAAGGCGGAGGCTGGGGGAATGGTGAGGGTTCTTCCCGGTATACCGTGTATTTTTATGCGCAGTTCTCCAAACCGTTGAAAGATTATGGCGTATGGAGCGTGGATATCCCGGCAGGGCAGGATCGGCATCGGGAATTCGTGGAGAGCCCGGCTTTCCAGACATTGACAGCGAACGCGAAGATTTCGGAGAGACCAAAGGCATATGAGGGTGAGCACCTCGGGTTCTTTACGGAGTTTGAGACCGAGGCGAATGAGGAGGTTCTTTTCAAGGCCGGTATTTCCTTTGTAAGCTTGGAGGGTGCGGAAAAGAACTTGAAAGCGGAGATCAAGGATTGGGATTTTGACGCGGTACGTTCTCGTGCCCGCTCGTTGTGGGATACGGCTTTGGCTAAGATGGATGTCAGCGGTGGAACGGATGAGCAAAAGGTGATCTTCTATACCTCCTTGTATCATACAATGATCGATCCGAGGATTTACACGGATGTGGATGGTCAGTATATGGGTGCGGACGGAAAAGCGCATAAGTCGGATACGTTCACGAAACGTACGATCTTTAGCGGTTGGGACGTGTTCCGTAGTCAGATGCCTTTGCAAACGATTATTAATCCGGTATTGGTGAACGATTTGTTGAAGTCATTGACAACGATGGCAGAGGAGAGTGGCCGTGAGTACTATGAGCGCTGGGAGTTGTTGAACGCCTATAGCGGTTGTATGTTAGGAAATCCGGCTATATCGGTCTTGGCGGATGCCTATGCGAAAGGTATTTGTAGCTTGGATATGGAAAAGGCTTATCGGTATGCGGATAAAACCTCGAGAATGTTCGGGAATGCGGAGTTGGGCTATACCCCGAATCCGCAGAGTATCTCCAAAACCTTGGAGTATGCGTATACGGAATGGTGTATGTCTCAGTTGGCGAAATCATTAGGAAAACAGGAGGATGCGGCTTATTATGCGAAGTTGGCTCAGTCTTACCGGAATTTATATGATGCGGAGAAACATAGCTTCCGCCCGAGAGAAGCGAATGGCCGGTTTGAGGCTTGGCCGGAAGAGGGTAAGCTGAAGGAATGGTACGGCTGTATGGAATGCAATGAGCTGCAACAGGGGTGGTTCGTGCCTCACGATATTCCGGGTATGGTGGAACTGATGGGAGGAACGGAACGGGTGATTGCCGATCTGGATACGATGTTCGACAAGACGCCTACGGATTTCCTGTGGAACGCTTATTACAATCATGCGAACGAGCCGGTTCATCATGTGCCTTTCTTGTACAATCATTTGGGACAGCCGTGGAAAACCCAGAAATGGTCTCGTTTCATTTGCGATAAGGCGTATAAGAATAAGGTAGAAGGCTTGGTTGGAAACGAGGATGTCGGTCAGATGTCCGCTTGGTATGTATTGGCGGCATGTGGTTTGTATCCGGTTTGTCCGGGAGATACTCGCTATGAGATATCCAGCCCGGTTTTTGAGAAGACCGAGATTCAGGTTGGCGAAGGGAATACATTTATCATACGAGCCAACCGAAATACCCCGGAAAACACCTATATTCAATCCGCTAAATTAAACGGGATGGATTATACGAGATGCTATCTTGATTATAGGGATATCATGAAAGGTGGCGTACTAGAATTGGAGATGGG
>NZ_FR885260.1:80091-104971 GCF_000436315.1 Parabacteroides sp. CAG:2
TTGGAGATGGGGCCTACACCGGACAAGACTTGGGCCATCGAGTAGAAATCTGTATATTTGTCCCCGTAGTTCCTTGAAAACAAGGCTACGGGGAATTAATCATTAATGTTCACTGATATGAATTGGATGAAAAAGGTAGCGGTAGCGTTGGTTTGTTTGCTTCCGCTCGGTTTACAGGCAGCGAAGGTAGATACTTTGCAAGTGAAAAGTCCTTCGATGAATAAAAGTATAGAGGTAGTCGTGGTAAGTCCGGATGTGGCCGTGACGAAAGCGTGTCCGGTGATCTATTTGTTACATGGCTATGGCGGTAACGCTCGTACATGGGTCGGTATCAAGCCGGATCTACCTAAGATCGCTGATGAGAAGGGCATCTTTTTCGTATGCCCGGATGGTAAGAATACGTGGTATTGGGATAGCCCTTTGAACGCTGATGTACGGTATGAGACTTTCATCTCGGATGAGTTGGTGAAATACGTGGATTCCCATTATAAGACAGTGGCTGATCGTAAGGGACGTGCTATTACTGGTTTGAGCATGGGTGGACATGGCGCTATGTGGAATGGCCTTCGTCATAGCGATGTTTTCTCCGCGGCGGGAAGTACCAGCGGTGGCGTGGATATCCGCCCTTTCCCGAAAAACTGGGAGATGAGCGTGCAAATAGGTGAGAAGGCGAAATATCCGGAAAACTGGGAGAAGTACACGGTTATCAATTTGGTTCCAACCTTGAGGAAAGACCAGATCGCTTTGATCTTCGATTGCGGTGACAGCGATTTCTTTTTGGAGGTGAATAAGAACTACCACGAAGCGTTATTAAAACAAGGCATCGACCACGACTTTATCACTCGCCCGGGTAATCATGATTCACAATACTGGAATAATTCTATTGATTACCAGATCCTCTTTTTCTGGAAGCATTTCTTGAAGATGAAGGCCTTGTGATAAGACCGTTTGGCGATTTGACATTCTGACATTTTGTAAACTGAAGTCCCGGAGAACCGATTTTTCCGGGACTATGTACGACTCGTTGCCAAATACGCAAGAAAAAAACAATAATTCGTTCATTGATAATACAATACCGAAAAACCGCCTTTCATTCTAGCGAAAATAATTCATCCTAATTCATATCCATTGACTTCTTCGGGCTATCCGATAGGGTTACGACTGGGTTCTAACCGGGTTACGATGCCTATTCACGACTACTGACAACCCTATTCGTGACTGTTTATAATGCCTAACGGCAGTATTGGCGTCGCCCAACGCGACTATACGTGTAGGCTTTTGTCGCCTTTCGTGCTTAAAAACGGGAATACTCTCACTTAAAAGGGCGTTTTATTGCCCCTCACGTCTACTGGTTGGGGCGATTCAAACGAATGCCTTGTCACGATTCGCATTCGAAAAGAAGCATAAAGAAAGTTTCCCGCTGTTATACTCCATATGTACGCTAATTTTCGTACTTTTGCCTCTTGAATCTTGAATATACGAAAGCGATGAATTATCAGATAGATGCTCCGGGTTCCGCTATCCGGACTACCGTAAAGCTTCCCGCTTCTAAAAGTATCAGTAACAGGGCATTGATCTTGAATGCGCTAAGTTATAGTGCATACGATGTGGAGAACTTATCCGATTGCGATGATACAAATTTGATGGTAAAGGCATTGAACTCGAACGATCGGGATTTTAATGTGGGTGCGGCGGGTACGACGATGCGTTTCCTTACTGCTTTCCTCTCGAAGGTGGTGGGCGAATGGACGATTACGGGAACCGAACGCATGAAGAACCGTCCGATCAAGGTGTTGGTGGATGCGCTGAACGCTTTAGGTGCCCGGATCGAGTACATGGAGAAGGAGGGTTATCCTCCTTTGCGTATTTTCGGAAGCGCCTTGCAAGGCGGAGAGATCTCGCTACCGGGAAATGTCAGCTCTCAATATATATCCGCTATCTTGATGATCGCCCCGTTAACAGAAAATGGGGTTACGTTGCATTTGGAGGGCGCTATTATCTCTAGGCCCTATATCCATATCACCTTGCAATTGATGGAGCAATATGGAGTGAGAGCCTCTTGGACGGAGAATACGATCAAAGTACTTCCCCAAGAGTATAAGCCGATTCGTTTTACGGTGGAATCCGATTGGAGTGCCGCTTCTTATTGGTATGAGATCATGGCGTTATCGAAAAATGCTGAGATCGAATTGTTAGGTTTATTCAAGAATAGCTTGCAGGGAGATGCCGCCGGAGCGAAGTTGTTCGCTCAATTGGGAGTGGGCACTACTTATACGAAACGTGGAGTCGTGTTAAAGCATACTGGAAATATCTGTGAGAAGTTGGTTTATAACTTCGTGAATGAACCGGATTTGGCTCAAACCTTTGTGGTGACTTGCGTGTTATTAAATATCCCTTTCCGCTTTACGGGACTTCAATCATTGAAGATCAAGGAGACGGATCGGATCGAGGCATTGAAGACAGAGCTTCGTAAATTAGGTTATGTGTTGACGGATCGCAATGATAGCATCTTGGAGTGGAACGGTGAACGCAGGGAACCGGAGTCGCATCCGGTAATCGCCACTTACGAGGATCATCGGATGGCTTTGTCATTCGCTCCCGCCGCTTTGGTACGTCCCGAGGGGATAGAGATCGCCCACCCGCAAGTGGTCAGCAAGAGTTATCCCCATTATTGGGAAGATCTTAAGGCCGCTGGTTTCTCTATTAGAGAATCAGCCCTTTAATTTTCAGTTTTCAATTCTCAACTTTCAATTGAATTATGTGGTACATTGTCATAAGTCTTATAGGTCTGGGTGTCGTAGCCGCTATCGCCGGGTATTTCCGGAATAAGAAACTTCAGAAGATGCTGGAACGGGGGGAGATCTCGGAGATCCCCGAGGCACAGGAGATTCCGGAGGTTTGCTGCGGACAACATGAGACTTGCGAGCGGGATAGTTTATTAGCCGCCGTCAGCAAGAAAATCGAATATTATAACGATGAGGAACTGGATCGGTTCCAAGGAGTGGAAGCGGACGCTTACGATGAGGAAGCCGTTGAGGAGTTTAGTGAAGTGCTTTATACCCTCCGGGAAGTGGAGGTGGCCGGTTGGCTCCGTAGCCTGCAATTGCGAGGGATCAATTTGCCGGATGCCTTGAAGGATGAGGCATTCTTGATCATTGGCGAACGCCGTACTCATTAATTTAGGAAACGAATCATATGGATTTATTGCAATATGCCTTTTTTCAGAATGCCTTGATCGGGAGCTTGCTAACCGCTATCGCTTGTGGGATTGTCGGGACTTACATCGTATCCCGCCGGTTGGTATTTATCAGCGGAGGGATCACGCATGCTTCGTTCGGTGGTTTGGGTTTGGGTTTTTATCTGGGAACAAACCCGATCTTGATGGCGATGCTGTTCTCCATCCTCTCCGCTTTTGGCGTGGAGTGGGCGAGCAAGACGCAAAACGTAAGGGAGGATTCCGCTATAGCGGGCGTATGGTCGCTGGGTATGGCTTTGGGAGTGATCTTCATCTTTCTTACCCCGGGGTACGCCCCGAATCTATCCGCCTATCTATTTGGTAATATATTAACGATCTCTACGGCCGATATCTTATGGATTTTAGGGTTGGTGGTATTGTTGATACTCATATTCTCCCTTTTCCTCCGTGAGATTGTTTACGTGGCGTTCGATCGTGACTTCGCTGTCACGCAAGGCCTGCCGGTAAAATGGATCGAGTATACGATGATGTGCTTTATCGCCATGACAATTGTTCTTTCGATCCGTTTGGTAGGGATTATGCTATTGATGAGTTTGCTGACCTTGCCTCAAATAACGGTAAACCTGTTTACTTCCGACTTCAAGAAGATCATATGGGGAAGTATCGTGATCGGCTTTCTGGGTTGCGTGTCCGGACTGGTTCTTTCTTATTTCCTGAACGTGCCTTCCGGTGCGTTTATCATCTTGTTTTTGGTGGTCCTCTTTTTGGCCTTGAAAGCAATAAAACCGTTGTTACGGCGTTAATTAAAGAATGAAAAAAGGGTTTTACTACATAGTGGCGTTATTAACGGTACTCTTGCTTTGGTCGTGCAGCACGAAGAAGAACACGAAAGCGAGCCGTTTTTATCATGCCTTTACGACCCGTTATAATATTTATTTCAATGGAAAACAAGCATTTGACGAGGCACTGAAAAGCCAACAGGACGGATATAAAGAGAACTATTCCGACAGGATCTATATGTATCCGATCAGCGCCCAGCCTAAAGACAAAGCCGAGCCGGGCGGCCCTTTCGACCGGACGATCGAGAAAAGTAATAAAGCTATTAAACTACACTCCATAAAAGCGAAACCGGCTAAGAAACCGGGCTGGCGGAATAATCCCAAACTACGTGCTATCCAAGAACAAGAGGAATATAACCCTTTCTTAAAGAATAGTTGGCTGATCATGGGACAGGCGCAATTCTACAATGCCGATTTCCTGCAAGCCTCCGCTACCTTTTCCTATATAGCCCGTCATTACGCGAAGGACGAGGAGGTCGTGGCCGAGGCCCGTTTGTGGCAAGCCCGTTGTTATTCTGAGCTGGGTTGGTTCTATGAATCCGAGGATATCTTGGATAAGATGAACAAGAACGGTATTCCTGCTTCCGCCTTGAAGCAATATGCGGCGGTGTATGCCGATTATTTGATCAAGAACGGGCAGTTCGAGGATGCCATCCCTTATCTGAAGACCGCTATCAAGGCGGAGAAAAACCGGAAGCAACGTACCCGGATGAAGTATCTTTTGGGACAAATCTATGCGGATCAAGAATTAGATGGCTTGGCTTATAAGACCTTTGGTGAGGTAGCCCGTTCGAATCCTCCGTATGAGTTGGAATTTGCCTCACGTATCCGTCAGACAGAAGTATTCTCGGGTACGAATTACTTGAAAGTGGTGAAGATGCTCGAGAAAATGGCGAAAAGCCAGAAGAATAAGGATTATCTGGATCAAGTATACTATGCTTTAGGAAATGTATACCTCAGCCGGGAAGATACGGTGAATGCCATAAAGAACTATCAACTCGGTATCGATAAGAGTACATTGAATGGAATGGATAAGGCGATCTGCCAGATAAAGCTGGGAGATATCTATTTTACGATGCGGGATTACGTGAAAGCGCAACCTTGCTTTAGCGGAGCCTTAGCCGGAATTCAAAAGGAATACAGGGATTATGAACGGGTTTCTAAATTGTCGGCGATTCTGGATGAATTGGTCGTGCATGTAGAAGCGGTCCATCTTCAAGACAGTTTGCAAGCCTTGGCTAAATTACCGGAAGCGGAGCGGTTAGCGATTATCGATAAGAAGATTGAGGAGGTAAAGAAAGAGGAGGAAGAGGCGAAAGCCTTGGCTGAGAAGGAGGCTTATCTGGCCGAGCAGGAAGCGAAAGGCACTGGAATCGACCGTCCCGGTACGGAAACCAACGCTGTTGTCTTGCCGAACGCGTCCGG
Organism: Parabacteroides sp. CAG:2; assembly: GCF_000436315.1. NCBI lineage: Bacteria > Pseudomonadati > Bacteroidota > Bacteroidia > Bacteroidales > Tannerellaceae > Parabacteroides > Parabacteroides sp. CAG:2. The sequence continues at coordinate 85,552 of NZ_FR885260.1, forward strand.
TGGAGCGTCTTTCTATTTCTATAACCCTCAGACTGTAGCGCAAGGAAAGACACAGTTCCAGCGTAAATGGGGACGTCGTCCGTTGGAAGATCACTGGCGCCGCCGTAAGAAGGAACTCTCTACCTTTAATGAGAATCTGGATGAGGAGATGCTGGCCGAGGGAGATTCCACCCAAATGGTAGGGCCGGACGGTGAGCCGTTGCCGACCGATTCGATAGGCGGTGATCTGCCGGCTGTTGCCGCCGATGATCCGCATACCCGTGAGTATTATCTACAGCAGCTACCTTTCACGCAAGAGGATATAGACGCTTCTAACATTATTATTATAGACGGTCTTTACAATATGGCGATGATCTATAAGGATAAGTTGGAGGATATCCCCTTATCTGTCGAGGCGTTCGAGAATTTGGAACGCCGTTTCCCGGATAATGAGCACCGTTTGGAGAGCTATTATCAAGTATATTTGATGGCCCTGAAAACCGGAAATACAGCGTTGGCTACCGAGTATAAGAATAAACTAATGAACGCCTTCCCGGAAAGCGATTATGCGGTAGCTGTGGCTGATCCGAATTACGAGTATAATATCCGCATGATGGATGTGGTACAAGACTCGATCTATCAAGCTACTTACGGCCGCTATCTGGAGAGCGATACAGCGTATGTCCGTAAGAGTTTCCGGTACGTAAGCGAGAAATATCCATTGGCTACATTGATGCCTAAATTCATGTTCTTGGATGCGTTATCATATGTGCAGGCCGGGGATGCGGAAGGCTTTAAGAATGCCTTGAAAGCGCTGGTCGAGAAGTATCCGAATGCGGATGTCACGGAACTGGCCGGGGAGATGTTGAAAGGTGTTCTTCGGGGACGTGCCTTGGTGCAGGGCGGTGTGAAAGGTATGAGTTGGAACTTACGATTCGGTTTGGGCGAGGATGGTATGTTATCTGCCGAGGATTCGGCCCGTGTATTTAATCCGGAACGGAATACGCCTTATCAGATGCTTTTGGTATATCCTACGGGTAGCGTAGATCAGAATCAGTTGCTATTCGCCGTCGCCGCTTATAACTTCGCGAACTTCATGGTGAAAGAGTTTGATTTGGCTTTGGAGCAGGCCGGTCCGATCAGTATGCTGGCGATTAAAGGATTTATTAGTTTTGACGAGATTATCCAATATTATAAGATGATATACGGTAAGGATGGCTATGCTACGGTTTTGAATAAAGCGGTTGCCGTGTTACCGATCTCTGATGATAATTATGAGACCTTGATGCGTGGCAAGACCTTGGATGAATATATCACCTTCTTCGATGAGAGCTTCGGTGAGGAATTACCGGATCTGGCAGGCCGTTGGAAAGCCCGTATGGAAGCCGCTAAGGAGGAGAAGGCGACTGAAGATGAAATGATCACGGAGGAAGAAGCCGAAGTGCCGGAAGAGGCAGATGAATTGAAACCAGAAGTTGAACCGGAAAAACAACCTGTTACAGAGCCGGAGGAGGAACAACGGCCTGTTCAAGAGCCTGTTCGACAGCCCGCTATACCAGTCGTCCCGGATACGATTGAGGTCCCTGCGTTTGACAAACCGGAGATCCAGCCTGTCGATACCCTTCGTAAGGATACGGTTCCTGTTGTTCAGCCGGCGGTTGAGGATCAAGGCATGACCTTGAAAGAAATCCAAGAGATCCGTAAACGGGAAGCTGCGGAAGAAGAAGCCCGCAAGGAAGAGGCTCGTAAGGCTTTCGAGGCTCAGCAAAAGGCGGATAAGGAATTACGTGAGCAGAAAGCGAAAGAACAGGAAGAACTTCTCAAGAAGCAAGCGGAGGAAGAACGTGCCCTGTTGAAAGCGAAGGCTGATCGAGAGAAACAGCTGGAAGCCGACCGTAAAGCCAAGCTGAAACAAGCGGAAGCGGATCGTAAGGCGAAACTGAAAGCTCGTGAGGACCTTCGTAAGGAAAAGGAACGTGCTTATAAGCAACGCCTGAAACAGAAGGAAAAAGAGCGCAAGGAGAAGGAACGCTTATACAAGCAAAAATTGAAAGAGAAAGAAAAAGCCCGCAAGGAAGCCTTGCGGGAAAAGGAAAAGGCCGCCCGGGAAAAGGCCCGGAAGCGTTAATTGCATTAGATATTAATAGGTAAGAATTTCCAATCCTGTCTCTGTCATCAAGAAGGTATGTTCCCATTGGGCGGAGGGTAGTTCATCCTCGGTGATGACCGTCCAACCGTCTTCCTCGTCGATAAATACTTTCCAAGTACCCATGTTAATCATAGGCTCGATCGTAAAGACCATACCCGGAACTAAAAGCATCCCAGTTCCTTTCCGTCCGAAATGACAAACTTCCGGTTCCTCATGGAATTCCAGACCGACGCCATGTCCGCATAAATCCCGTACGACAGAGAATCCGTTTTTCTCCGCATGCTTTTGAATAGCGTTGCCTATATCACCGACGAATCCGAACGGTTTCGCCGCTTTCATACCGATCTCCAGACATTCCTTGGCGACCTGTACCAATTTCTGCTTTTCCGGAGATATGTTCCCGATCATGAACATGCGGGACGCATCCGAATAATAACCATCTAAAATCGTTGAGACATCCACATTAATAATGTCACCGTCTCTTAGGATCTCCTTCTCACTGGGAATACCGTGACAGACGACCTCGTTGATAGAGGTACATACACTTTTAGGGAACCCCTCATAGTTTAAGGGGGCTGGAATCGCTCCATGCCCTACCGTATAATCATACACCAATTTATCGATAACAGCTGTAGACATACCTTCTTTAATCTCCTTCTGGATTAAATCCAGCACCCCTGTATTGATCACGCTACTTCTGCGGATGCCCTCAATCTGCTCTGGAGTCTTGATAAGCTTGCGGGTGGGTACTAAATGTCCTTTATTTTGGATATATAGGATTTTCTTGTCTAATTCGGTGAGAGGTTGCCCCTTGATAGGCTTCCAATTGTTTACTGTTCTACGTGACATATTAATTCGTTTTACTCAAAATGTAGTGTAAAGGTATGACTTTTTAAGATACCCTGTCCTGTAGATACTCTTTATTTATCCAAATAGCTCTTCTTGAAGATATCTATACAAAGAAGGAATAAGGATAATAACAACGGCCCGAAGATGATCCCCATAAATCCGAATAAGGACAACCCGATTACGACTCCGAAGACGGTGATTAACGGATGTATATCCGCCAACTTCTTTTGTAGGATAAAACGAATCAGATTATCGACGTTCGTAATGACAAGCAAGGCATAAATAGCCAATCCCAAGGCATGTACCCAATCTCCGTTTAAAGCCATATAAGCCGCCAACGGAACCCAGACCAATGCGGTCCCTACAATGGGAATGATCGTAGCGATACAAGTGAGAAACCCAAATAACAGCGGATCGGGAGTCTGAAAGATAAAGTAACCGATCACCGCTACGATACCTTGTATAACCGCCAAAAGAGGGATACCTATGGCGTTTGATTTTACGATCATATTGATCTCGTTGAGTACCTCATCCTTGTTTTGATCACTGAAGGGGAATAAGGTGTATAGATAGTTTTCCATTTTTCTTCCGCCTATCAGCATGAAGTACAGAATGAAAATCAAGACGACGACATTTACGGCGAAACTGCTTATGCTACCCACTAAAAACTGTCCGATTTGTGGGAGTATAGAGGCCGCTTTTAATAAGTTTCCTCTATCCAGTACATCAAACCCGGTCTTTTCCTGAACTAGATCCGCTATATGTTGGCCTGTATTTAGCAGTACAGTCGGGTCTAAATTAATATTTTGAGTTTTGTTGATTACCAACCAGATCGCCAATGTGATTGGGATTAAGAAACATAAGATTGTTTCCCCCAGTAACAGTAAAGCTGCAAAAGCCGGTCTCATATTTAGCTTTTCTGTCAGATGGAACATCTGTCCACGCAGCAATATATAGATGGTGAATGCTCCAAGTATACCTCCAAGAAACGGGGTAATCTTAAAAAATAGAATTACCCCTAGTCCTAATATAATGGTGATCAATGAGTATCTCCAGTAATGTTCTTTTACGTTTTCCATATACATTCATGCCCTTATTTATCTAAAAACAAGATAGGAGAAGTCATTGTTTATTGGATTTCTTATTCTTTGGAGAGCCGTTTACCTTCGATGAAGGTCTCTTGAATCTCTATATCGTTGTTGAAAATGATGATATCGGCATCCTTTCCTTTCTCCAATGTTCCTTTACGGTCTAAAATACCCATTAGGCGGGCCGGGCTTTCGGAAGCCATACGAACAGCGTCGTGCAATGGAATTTCCGCTTTCTCGACTAGGGTACGGATCAAACGGATTCCGGTAGCTATACTTCCTGCGATAGCTGAGCGATCGGCTAATTTACATACGCCTTCCTCAATAATTACCCGGGAGTCCGGAAAATGTTCCGTACCGTTATCGCAAGTGGCGGCGGCCATTGCGTCCGTGATTAAGGAGGTACGTTCTACCCCTTTGATTTGATATACCAACTTTAAGATTGCTGGTGGTACGTGGATACCATCGGCTACAACTTCAACGGTCATATCTTTCATGAGATAAATACCTTCTACCGTTCCTTCATGTTTATACTCACGGTCTTTATGGACGGAAGTCATGGCATTGTAGAAGTGGGTAGCATGGGTGAATCCGGCTTCGTATGCTTTTTTCACTTGGAGATAATCGGCTGTGGTGTGGGCTAGTGAAACCAACACACCATGAGCTGACGCATATTTACCGAATTCCAAAGCTCCGTCAAGCTCGGGGGCGGCGCTCCAGCGTTTAATACATTGGGTACTGTTTAGTAATTCCTTATATTCTTGGGGATCGGGCGGGTAAATATAATTAGGGTCTTGTCCGCCTTTCATAGCCATATTCAAATAGTTGCCTTCGAGATGTAATCCCATGATACGGGCCCCCTGTTCCGGGTGGTTCATGATGTGCTCGCAGGTCTTGATCGCTTCCCGGAAGGTCTCGATAGGGGCCGCTGCCAATGTAGGATATAAAGTCGTTGTTCCCTGTAAAGCATGTGCTCTTGTGATCGCATAGAACGCTTTCGGGGTAGCTTCCGTGAAATCATGTCCGTTGCCGCCGTGTACATGCGTGTCGATACAGCCGGGAGCCACATAATATCCTTTTGCGTCGATGATCTCCGCATGAGGAATCTCCCGGTTTTGCCCGGTGATCTCCACTATTTTCCCATCCGAGATGATGATTTGCCCGTTTGGTAGGAGGCCCGAAGGAGTTAATACTTTTGCGTTTATGATTTTAAGAAATGCGCTTTCCATATATTTTGTTTTTAGTCTTTTGGAATCAGTAATAAGTTATCCTTATAGGACAACGGGGGATTATATTGGATTTCCCGGTTGCCCCTCGGGGTAGCGGATCGTAAGAGTGGTGACTGGCCGGTTATCTCGTAAATAGCTTGTCCTAATAAAGGATCCTTCAAATCTCCGAATTCAGCTAGATCACTCTTGAATTCATCAATAGCTATATCGGGATGAAATCCGTCTTCATAATCAGCTTCCCGATCCTTATTATAAATATGGAAAGTGACGGGAGAAAGTATCCAGCCATATTTTTTAGATTCATTGTAGATCGTCATACCGACGGTCTTGCCAAAAGTCTGCTTACCGATAACCCGAACGTCTAGATAAGATCGTAGCGAGTTAATGATAAGTTCGGAGGCAGAAGCCGTAGTTGAACCTGTCAAAACAAATAGCCGTTGTAGGTTTAAGTTTCCCGCCATGACCTCGGTCGTTTTGAGTAAAGGCAAGGTCTCATTTTTATTGGAGTTTTTATCGTTATACTCCATGATACATAAAGGTTCTCCTAAAACGTTTTCACGGACTAATAGCGAAGCCAGTAATTGGGCGCAATTGACAAGCCCACCCCCATTATAGCGTAAATCAAGTACGAACTCATTGACGTTGCGGCTTTGGAATTTTTCGAAGAGTTGTTGCAAATAAAGATTATAACTTGTGTCGCTATAATCGTATTCATCCGGTCCGGAGGCGAAATGGTTGTACATCAAATAGCCGATTCGCTTATTGCCATATGTGTATACGGAATCTTTTAGGAATGGGGTGTCTTCTACCGTTCGGGATGCGTTTAGGGTGACTATCCGTGTCGGGACTATTCCTTTGCCATTTCCTTGGACTTCTCCTAGTTGGAGGGATACGCTGCCTCCGTTCCTCAATATGTCATAATCTTGGATAGTACCCCAAGAACCGTTTACGCCAAGTATCCAGTCTCCCCGTTTCAATCCGGCTTCTTCGGCGGGTGAATCCTTTAATACATAAAGGACAATGGCTATTTTATAGGTACTACCTCCGTCTTTAAGGTTGGAAGTTGCGAAATCGAATCCGTATGAGTTGTTCGCATCGTAAATGCTCTTTGTTACGGTCGCTTTCTCTAATTGGGAGAAGTAATGATGGCCATCAGAAAGCTCTTTCCCGTCTTTATAGGATAACAGGCCCTTGAAGAAGCTCTCCGGATCAAGACTAAAGTCCAAGGAACTTTTATCCGGGAACTCGGAATACCAAAGATAATTCTCTCGCATCGTTTGCTCGATCCATTGATTTACTTCATTGTCGGTTGCCGGAATATCGATATCATCTTTCTCGCAAGCGGAGAATGCTAAAAGGCCAAGGATAACGATCGTATAATACTTATAATTCATAGTGGATATATATTAAAAACAGCCCTTCTCTCAATAACGGAAAAGGGCTGTTGATATTGTTAAGGACAAATATACGCTATATTTTCTTCTCGATAACCGCTTGAACAACATTTAATACATAATCGCCCAGCTTTTCACTTTCACTAACCATGTCCATGTAATAAACGCCATCTTGATATTGGTACAGCTTATTGTTGATATCTTCGATATTCCGGCTCTTCAACTGGTTGCGGTAATTGTTGATCTCGTTCTCTATGTTATAAGAAGGATTGATATCATCATGTACGAGTTCCGGCTTATGCAGAATTACGTTCATGCGGCTTAACGCCCCGGATACCAATTCGAACATATGATCCAGATGCTTGTTTTGCTCCTCCGTGAATTCGGATTTGAACTCGTTTCTGCGTTTGATACTTCGGGCAAGGTTATTACAAGAATCCGCTATACTCTCGATTTCCGAGACGGCACGTAGCATGATACGGATTTCTTCCTTACTTTCAGAACTCAAACGGCCTTCCGATACTTCAGTCAAGTAATTCGCGATCTCGATCTCCATGCGGTCGCTGATATTCTCGTATTTCTCTACACGGCTATACGTCTTGAGGAAGGTCTCCTCATTCTTCTCGTAAAATAATTCTTTCACCATATTAAACATCCTAGCCGTACGCTCGGCGAATAATGAGATTTCTTTATGAGCTTGTAGGATGGAAAGCTCGGCGGTGGATAACATACCTCCCGTGATATAGCGAAGGCGGTATTCCTCGTCTTCCACCTTGGGCTTGATAAGCGTACATACGGTCTTTTCGATCAAGCTTACGAACCAGATCATAATGAAAGTATTACTGATATTGAATGCAGTGTGGAACGCTGCCAGTTTAAAGGATACCGCCACAGCCGGATCACTGACCTTCATTACATGGGTAACAAACCATGAGACGGCATTCGTGAAAGGGTAGAAGAGCACCAAAACCCACATGACACCGAAAACGTTGAAAACAAGGTGCGCTAACGCGGCTCGTCGTGCTTGTGTGTTTCCGGTTAATGCGGCTAAGTTGGCCGTAATCGTAGTTCCGATATTCTCGCCTAATACCAAAGCGACTCCCAAATGGTAATCGATCCAGCCGTTGGCACACATAATCAATGTAATAGCCATCGTGGCAGCGGAGGCTTGTACGATCATGGTTAAGATCGCTCCGATAAATAAGAACAAGATGATGGAGAAAAATCCCATATCCGTATAATTCTGCACGAAAGCCAGCATTTCCGGATTCGCTCCGAGGTCCGGGGCGTTTGCCTTTAAACTTTGAAGGCCCATGAACAGGAACGCGAAACCAAAAACAAATTCACCAATTGATTTACGAGAGCTTTTTCCTGAGAAGAAGAGTGGGAGAGCGAAAGCTAAAAGGGGAAGGGCGAATGCGGCGATATCGACCTTGAAACCGAGGGCGGAGATAAGCCATGCCGTTACCGTGGTTCCGATGTTGGCACCCATAATGACTCCGATGGATTGGGTCAGCGTAAGAAGCCCGGCGTTCACGAAACTCACGACCATAACCGTCGTAGCCGATGATGATTGGATAAGAGCCGTTATTAACACCCCGGTGAGCATACCGGTTACTCTGTTCGTGGTCATCGCGGTTAGTATTCGACGTAAACTGTCACCCGCAAATTTTTGTAACCCTTCACTCATGATCTTCATTCCGTACAAGAACAGCGCCAAGGAGCCGATCAGCCGGAGAAAATCAAAAAAAGAATAGTCCATTTAAATTACGTTTAAGTGGATTGTATATCCGATTAATATTCCTAACTTTAGGGGGCGAATTTACAAATAATAACTGAGATAGTATGTCTGAGACAATAACAATTTACTGCAAAAATAATAATACCTACAAGGATGTACCCATTGGTTCTTCGTTGTTGGACATTTATACGGCGGTTGGCGCTCCGCTTCGGTACAGGCCGATGAACGCGCAAGTGAATAATAAGACGGAAAGCTTGAACTTCCGTTGCTGGCAACCGAAGGATATCGAATTTATCGACTATACTCAATTATCCGGATTGAGAACCTATGTCCGCTCGCTTTGCCATATATTTTCCAAGGCGGTGTATGATATTTGGCCGACGGCGACCTTAAATCTGGAACATCCGGTATCGAAAGGTTACTATTGCGTGATCCATAACGGCAAGAACATCGATCTGGAGACGATCGAGAAGATCAAGAAACGTATGTGGGAGTTGATTGATGCGGATCTTCCTTTCCTCCATAAGAGTGTCCGTACGGTGGATGCCGCCGTATTGTTCAGGGAGCGGGGTATGAATGATAAGGCTCGCTTAATAGAGACGGCGGGATTGCCTTATACCTCTTATTATGAGTTGGAAGGTTATATCAACTTCTTTTATGGCTGTTTAACCCCTTCGACCGGCTATATCCAATTGTTTGACTTGGAACCGTATATGGATGGCGTTTTGCTCCGTATTCCGAAGCAGACCGATCCGATGGAATTGCAGCCTGTCATCAAGCAGGATAAGATGTTCGAGGCTTATAAGGAACACCTTACATTGCAGCGGACTGTCGGCTTAGATAATGTGGGGGATTTGAATTTAGCGATAGAGAAAGGCCGCTCTCAGGATATAATCCTTGTCTCTGAGGCGATGCAGGAAAAACAGGTTGCTAAGATCGCCGAAAAGATCGCCGATGGATATAAAGAGGGCATCCGTATCGTCTTGATCTCTGGCCCTTCTTCTTCGGGAAAGACTACGTTTTGCAAGCGTTTGCAAGTGCAATTAACAACTAACCTGCTTCATCCGGTAGGAATTTCCTTGGATGATTATTTCTTGAATCGGGAAGATACACCGAAGGATGAGCATGGCGAGTATGATTTTGAATCCTTGTATGCGCTGGATTTACCCTATTTTAATAAGGATTTGAAGAAGTTGTTATCCGGGGAAGAGATCGATTTGCCGACTTTTAATTTCGAGACCGGCCAACGGGTTTTCAAAGGGAAGAAGCTTAAGCTTCGTGAGAACTCGATCTTGGTGATAGAAGGTATCCATGCCTTGAATCCGGAGCTGACGGAGTTTATCGATGATAAATATAAATATCGGGTATATGTCTCGGTCTTGACCTCTATCTCTTTGGATAACCATAATTGGATACCGACGACGGATAATCGTCTGCTGCGCCGTATCATCCGGGATTATCGCTTTAGGGGATATTCGGCGGAAGATACGATCAACCGTTGGCCGAGCGTTCGCCGGGGTGAGGATAAATGGATCTTTCCGTATCAGGAGAATGCGGACGCTATGTTTAACAGCGCCATGTTGTATGAGCTGGCCGCCTTGCGCAAATTTGCGGAACCGATCCTCGCACAAGTGCCGGAGAGTAGTAAGGCGAATGCGGAGGCGTATCGTTTGCTCCGTTTCCTCCGCTACTTTAATTACATCCCGACGGAGGAACTTCCCGGAACTTCCTTGCTCCGTGAATTCTTGGGGGGAGGAAGCTTCAAGTACTAGGTAGAATCATACTCTATAAAGCCTTTAAAAAAAGACGTACGTGTTTTTCCGAAAACATGTACGTCTTTTTTTGAAAACATGTACGTGTTTTTTTCATATCTTTGTCTATGAGTCACATTAAACACAAGACGATATGAACCAGACTATTTACCCCATCGGCATACAGAACTTCGAGAAGATCCGCAAGGACGGCTATCTCTACATTGATAAGACCGCCTTGATCTATCAATTGGTGAAAACAGGAAGCTACTATTTCCTCAGCCGCCCGCGTCGATTCGGGAAGAGTCTGCTGCTATCCACGCTGGAGGCCTATTTCCAAGGGAAAAAGGAGCTGTTCGAGGGACTGGCCATGGAGAAGCTGGAGAAAGAGTGGACCAAGCATCCGATCTTGCATTTCGACTTGAATATCTCCCACTACGACGCCCCTGACAGCTTGTATAAGATATTAAATGATACCTTGTCCAGATATGAGGAGGAGTATGGGACACGGCCTACCGAGGAGACCCTGCCCCTCCGCTTCGCCGGAATCATCGACCGGGCCTACCGCAAAACCGGACAGCGGGCCGTGATCCTGATCGACGAGTACGACAAGCCCTTGCTACAGAACTTGCACGACGAGGAGACGCAAAACCGATTCCGGAACATGCTCAAACCCTTCTACGGCGTGTTGAAGACCATGGACAGGGCCATACGCTTCGCCCTGCTGACCGGCGTGACCAAGTTCGGGAAGGTAAGCGTCTTCAGCGACCTCAACAATCTGGACGATATATCCATGCGGGAGCCTTACGCCGCCATTTGCGGCATCACGGAAACGGAGCTGCGTACGCATTTCGATGAGGACATCCATACGTTGGCCTCTGCCCTTGAGCGGACATACGAGGAGGCCCGATCCTTGCTACGGAAACGGTACGACGGCTATCATTTCGTGGCCGGGGGACCGGGCATTTATAACCCTTTCAGCCTGCTGAATACCTTCAAGTATATGCGGCTCAGCGATTATTGGTTCGAGACGGGCACGCCCACTTACTTGGTGGAGTTGCTGAAACGAACGAATTACGACCTGTACGACATGGCCAACACCGAGACCGACGCCGACGTGTTGAACAGCATCGACTCCGCTTCGAACAATCCCATCCCCGTCATCTACCAAAGCGGATACCTCACGATCAAGGATTACGAGCCGGAATTCAAGATCTATCGCTTAGGTTTCCCCAACCAAGAGGTAGAGGAGGGTTTCATGAAATACTTACTGCCGTTCTATACGAACATTCAAGCCTCGAAGTCTCCTTTCGAGATAGGCCGCTTTGTGAGAGAGGTACGGGCAGGAGACTACGACGCCTTCTTCCACCGCCTACAAAGCTTCTTCGCCGATACCTCTTACGAGGCGATTATTGGCCGGAACCCGGAACGGGACACGGAGCTGCATTACCGCAACGTGCTCTTCATCGTCTTCAAGCTGGTCGGACTGTACACGCAAGTGGAATACCACACCTCGAATGGACGCATCGACCTCGTCCTACAAACCGACCGCTACGTCTATATTATGGAGTTCAAGCTGAACGGAACCGCAGAGGAGGCTCTGCGGCAGATCGAGGAGAAAGGTTATGCCCTACCCTTCGCCGGAGACGACCGGGAGGTCTTAAAGATCGGCGCGAATTTCTCCTCCGAGACCCGGAATATCGAGAGGTGGCTGGTAGGGTGAAAAAGTCCTATTTTTATCCATATATACTTACTTGGCCAACGCAGTATATATTCTATGCCCGGAGAAGATATACTTCATCGGCAAAGTAAGTATATCTTCTCTGGGAAAAGGCTTCTCAAGTGAATAACTGATCACTTCCCAAGCCGTTAACTGACGGCTACCCCTACTCGTTAGTTATTCACTTGACAAGCCGTTAGTTATTCACTTGTCAAGCCATAAACGGATGACTTGCTTCTAGTTTAACCGTCTGTTATTCAATATGTTTTAATGGTAATAAAAATAGATCCAAAAAGTCGGGATTTCCAGCCAAGATATTCTCGTCTTTTTGTATTATTTTTACCCTCAACAAATAACACGCAAATGAAGAAAAACATTGTTTTCCTGTTAATTCTAATACCTATTATATGGATCTCTTGCGATGGGATGGGGCATCAAACCATAGACTTCCGGAAAGTAGAGAACCTTATGCCTCAACATCCGGATAGCGCGTTAATGCTCCTTGAACAAATAGAGAACAAAGAAAACCTATCCCGAAAAGATAAGGCACATTATTCTTTGCTGCTGACGGAAGCGGAAGACAAGACGTACGTTACGCATACCACCGACTCCCTGATCTCGATCGCCGCAGATTATTACGAGAAAACAGACGACTTGGGAAGAAAAGCGAAAGCTTGGTATTATAAAGGAAGAATCAATCAAGACTTGGGGCACCCGCTAAAAGCGCAGGAATATTACCTCAAAGCTCTTCGGGATGAGGAAAAGATAGAGGATCATGCCTTGCTTGGTAGGATCCATAATCATATAGGTATGCTCTATGCCTACCAGAAGGTTTATGAGAAGGCATTGCCTTTCCAGAAAAAAGCGGTGGAGAATTTTCATCTAATAAATGACAGTACAGGACAGGTGTTCGCATTGCGGGACTTAGGGCGTACCTTCTTGATGCTGGGCCTTCAAGACAGCTCCATTATTTGCAACCAAAAAGCGATCGCTTTAATGAGGAAGAGAATTATTCCTTCGGTTTATACGGAATTAGCAGGTCTCTATATAGACAGACAACGCATGGAGGAAGCACATGGATTATTGCGGACATCTTTACAAAACGTAGCAAAACCACAAGCCAAATATCCCGTATATCTAGTGCTTGGGGAACTTTATAAGAAAAGCGGTCAAATCGACTCGGCTCGCTTTTACTTACAAGCCTGTATAAATTCTGCACCTTTACCCGAGACACGTGCCGGAGGACTTTTCCATTTGAAAGAAATAGCCTTGGAGAAAGGGCAATGGGAACAAGCGGCGTTATTATCTAAGCAATACGAATTATTAAAAGATTCTATAGAGCAAGGAAAGAATGCTGAATCCATCCGGAACGTACAAGCGTTCTATTCATATAACGAAATCGAACAGGATTTATGGGAGGCACGGCTTTACGCCTCTAAACAGAAGTCCTTTTATTCTTTACTCATAACGGCTTGCCTGTTTTTATTAACAGTAGCCCTACTGCGTTTCATCCATTACAGGCGAGAACGAAAAAGCCTGTTACAACGGTTAAAAGCCAATGAGGAACAAATTCAAAGAAATGAGCAGACCCTGAAAAATATATCTGACGTAAAGGATAGCCTACAGAACGAAATCCAAATTTACAAAACGACAGAGCGACAACTTTCCAAGGAAAAAGATGAGCAACTAAAGCGGACAAACGAGGAGATTAGGCAAAAAATCATGCAATTAGAGAAATTGTCTCATACCAAAGATGAATTAGAGAAAAATTTGCTCACCCTTCGGAGTGAGAACTCAAACTTAAAGAAACGGGAACAAGCAAGAGAAGAAGAGCGGAAAAAAATAGAGGAATCAGAGCGACTGCAAAACGAACGCCTATATGATAAATTCCGTTCCCCCGCTGGCTGGGAACCCACGGATACGGATTGGCATAAACTTTTCATCTCGGTGGACAAACTTTACCCAAAGATGGTGACCACCTTGCAAAAATCCACCTCCTTAAACGAATCGGAGAGGAAAATCTGTTATCTAAGTAAAATAGGAGTAAAACCCGGGGCGATCGAAATCTTGCTGGGTAAGGGAAACGTATCCGTTTATCGAAAAAGATTGTATGAGAAGCTCAACAAGAAGGCAGGAACAGCGAAGGATTTTGATAAATATATATCTGATATATAATTATTTATACAGGATTTAAAATCAAAAAACGAACAAAAACGAACAAAAGTGAGAACAGGACGAAAAAACATTTTTGCGCATTGTTCATATTTGTTCATTCGCTTATTGTTTTTTTACTGATATTCACAAACGATTAAAACACAACCAGTAATTAAACAATATTAGCGTATGAAAACAAATTTGTTGACCTTCTGTATCTTTTTAAGTTCTTTTTTCTCCATTTCATTGGCGTATGGGGATGACATTCCTACACAAGGAAGATGGGATGATGAGGATTATCGTTCCATCACGGCGTTGCCACCCACATTGTCCATAGATAACAATATACTGAGCATAGAGTTCAAGGATGCTCTGGATAACCTGACAATTCATATTACGGATGAGAATAGTAATATAATATATGAGAATACATTTTCCGGTGCGATGGGCGATATAATCGACATTGCAGTGAACGGGATGCGAACAGGGACATATCAAGTTATCCTGACCCATAAGTTAGGATGGCTAGTGGGTGAATTTGAAAATCAATAAACCGTATGGCAATCCCTAAAATCATACATCAAGTCTGGGAGGGGCGTACAGAACCATGTATGCCCACCCGCTTACAAATCTTGGCAAGAACTTGGCGAGAGCAGAATCCAGATTGGGAATATCACCTTTGGAACGGAGAGGAAATGGATGAGTTGGTAGAAAAACATTTTCCGGAGTATCTTTCCATGTATAGAAGTTTTCCATACAATGTACAACGTTGGGACACGATTCGCTATATGATATTATATGTATATGGGGGAGTCTATACGGATTTGGATACGGAATGTTTTAAGCCTATCGAGCCATTATTAGAAGACGTGATGATAGGATTTGGCGAAGAGCCCCCGGAGCATAATTTCAACTCAAGTATGTCCACCCTAATAGGAAATGCATTTATGGTTTCTGAGCCAAGATGCGGAGGATGGATAGACATTTTAAAAGAAATTACTGATGCAATGTTACGGGACTATCCAGCACAAAAGGTGATGCATACAACAGGCCCATTGATGATATCACGGATATTTAATACCTTGAAGAAAAGATACAAGGTTACTCTTTTCCCTTATTCAAAAGTAACGCCTGTGACGAAAGATGACATGGGTTCATATATCTATCAGGGAGAGACCGCCTCATTCCATGAAAAAATAAAGGAAGCATATTGTTCTCATTATTTTTTTGGTAGCTGGGGTACGAATTTTTCATTTTACAATTAATGAACGATATGAAAGAGTTATTCATTCAATACAAAGGCATACTAAAAGACCTACTCCGTTACGGGGTACTGAAAACAGAGGCTCTAGAGCATACCGGATTGTATAACGGTAAGCTAGGCATGACTATCCTATTTTATGAATACAGTCGTTATAGTGGAGATGCTTTATATGAACAATTCGCGGACGAGATATTAGAATCTATAATGGAGCTTCCGGATGATTTATCTCTTGATTTGTCAGATGGATTATGTGGCATTGGATGGGGAATCACCTATCTATTAAGAGAACGTTTTATTACCGGTGAGATCAAAGATGTATTATCGGATATAGATATAAAGATACAAGAAACAGAAATTTTGAATGACGATACACTAAAAGATTATCATACATATTTAATGTTTAGAAAAGAGTACATAGGAGAAGATGCACAAAGAGATTTGCCATATAGTCCTTATAAAGAGAGCTATATACAGAAAAAAATTTGGGAAACTTGTTTTTCTCAAAATCAATTAGAAATGAATCAATAATTTAATTACCATGAGCTCTAAGCAACAGGACTATACCGAATACACTGTCGATTTATCACAATTGACAAAAGAACGCCCTTTAGGGGTAACGGGTATATTGCGCTGCCAAAACAGCGCGGATTTCCTAGACGCTTGCATAGAGTCCTGTATTGAAGGATTAGATGAGCTGATTGCGGTATATCACAATTGTACAGATGAGACAGCTAATATACTTAAAAGAAAACAGAGCAAATACCCCTACAAGATCAAAATCTTTGAATACCAACCCTATATCTATCCTATAGATTTAACGGATGAACAATTCCAAGAGACCATGAATCTGCCGAAGGATTCAATTCATCTCCTTTCCGGATACACGAATTATGCGATTTCAAAAGTAACATATCGCTATGCGATCAAGATAGATTCAGATCAGCTATTTTTTTCCGAATCATTCAAAAAATATTGTGATGCCTACCGCACCGAGCAAAAAGTCCGGATCAACCCTTTGGAACAAATTGCTTATAAGCTATATACATCTTACCTGCATAATTTTAAAAAGGACAAAAGTCCAAAAAGAAAATGGCAAGACTGGTTAGCGATAAAGATGGTTCCTTTCTATTTTTCCTATTTGAAAAAAAGAATCAAGCAAGATAAAATATTGGTATCCCTCTCTGGTATCAATGTGTTACAAAAAAACGGAGAATGGCTTACTTTTTTAGGAGACGAAAAGATAGACACAACCTACCGGGACATTCTATGCCCATTCAACGGAGTGCGAGATCTTTTCTTTTTCGAGGTCTCTGAAGAAATGACCTACCAAGCTTGTTATTTGCCAAAAGCTCCCGGCTACAATCAAGTTCTGGAAGTAATGTTTCACAATAAAAAGCTATTTGATGGTGGTCTGATATGGTTTCATTTACGTCCATGTCTTCAAAAGCACACTGAAACTTATCAATATTGGTATGAAAAAGCGGAGGATCGGTTCATTCCTGTAGAGAAATTCAAGAAATGTAATTATTCAAAGCTGAAAAGAAGGAAAAATTTATTCATACGTTCACGCTTTGAATCCATGTTTTCTTATTTCTATTCTGCGCAACGTCATTCAATTCCTTGGCGCACATTGGAAAATTGGAGACAAGAGGAGTCTCAAGAAAAGATGAGTTCGCTGGATTTGGGAAAATACAAAATCGAGTTTGATACAATCATACAAGAATATATAAGAACAGCTATTCAAGAATATGAGGTCCGGGATACCCTAAGACTCATGCTTGGCAACCATTCCATAAAAAACGCATTGTTCGTATATATACTGTCTTTCATTTCGAAAGAACAAATGGATTATATACGTTCCCGTATCGCCGGAAAATCTATCGAGGAGTCTATTCACAACATCTCTAATTTCTTGAATCATTTTGAATGGATAGAAAAGAAAAGGAATACCACAAATAACTTTAATATAGATAATCATCTTTGGACAAAGCTTTTATCTCCATATAAAAGATGTTGCTTGGTTTACCTAGTGGACAAGGAAGAATTGGCTCATATATCGACTTTTTTACAAAAAGAAGAGATTCCAATTCTATTATTATCTGAATATGAGATTCCAGATGATACAGAACTACCGGAAACAGTTACAGCTGTACAAGTTGAATTTTCCGAACAAAAGGTATTTGAGAATGATAGCATTGAACAAAATTTTCCTAGACTGTTCTTATACGCAAATACGTTTGAGACGATTTTACGAATCTTAAACCCAAGTAAGGTTGTTTGTTTGACATCAAGCAAAACTTATCAAAAAGAATTATTGCTAGGCTTTGCAAAAGATTTAAATACTAAAATTGAGTGTTGGTAAGATGAATACAGAAAAAGACATATTATTACGAAGAATAGCGAATCATCTGATTTTGCATTCAATCGACATAGAGGATATTGGTTTATTCCATGGAAAGATGGGAGTTGTGCTATTCTTTGCGCACTACGCAAGATATACAGACTCAGCTATATATGATGACTTTGCAGGGGAACTGCTCGAAGAAATCTGCGAGAATATTCCAGAGACATTGCCTATAAATCTGGAGACTGGATTATGTGGAATCGGCTGGGGAATCGAATATCTAATTCAAAATGGGTTCATGGAAGGGGATTCCAATGAAATCCTTACAGAAATCGATAAAAAAGTCATGGAGCGGGATTTACGAAGAATAAAAGATCTTAGTTTGGAGACAGGACTAATGGGAATATCTAGTTATATAAATATACGAATTAACAACGCAGATATAACAGCAATTCATACAAATTTCGATGATCTATTTTTATTAGAATGGAATCTTATTTGTAATAATAAGATAATATTGGATAAAAAACAAGCTATATTGCAAATTATAGGATCATTTCCCAAAAATGAGGATATCCATTCATGGGAATTTGGTCTACATCAAGGAAGTTCAGGATATGGACTTAGATGGATATTAGAAGAAACACCAGTCTATTCTGGCTAATTTCATATTTATAAACAATTTAAATTTATCGTTATGAAACAAGTACGTAAATTGAAACTTTCTCAACTCAGCAAAAATGAGTTAGAAAAAAAAGAGCTAAAAAAACTCAAAGGCGGTGGATGCTGCATTTGCGGAGGTGGAGGCGGCTCAGCTAATGCTAGCGCAAATCATTCAGGAGATCTTTATTCTCCGGGTGGTGGATATGGATGGGGTTACTAACCTTTTCTGAAGTAAGATAAGATTTTTCTGTTATAAGATGTATCTTATAGCGGATATCTGTCACTTTAAAGAACTTCTTATTTCTTATTAAAGAAATAAGAAGTTCTTACTTCCACTAAGATAGATATTGAATGTCAATTAACTATTATACCAATTTCAATATGTGCGAAATGCTAGTGATATCAAAAGCTAATTAAATAATAAATTATGATACAACCAGTTATATCAAAATCCGGATATACATATATTTATAGTTCATATATAAATAGCATATTATTGTCTCCCTCTGAAAATGAATATGTTGATATAGATATGGACAAGAATGCATATGAATATTATAAACAAAAAGATTTCTTCTTGAGAGAGAATAATTTTTTCGAGAAAAAAATCCCCAATATGGAGATTGAATATGATACCTCTTGTATAGAATCAGAGTTAGCAAACCTAAATCAATTACTTATTGAGGTAACGGATGAATGTAATTTATCTTGCAAATACTGTAGTTATGGAGACTTATATTCAAATCAAGATGAACGCAATAGAGGCAAACAAGAATTTAATAATGTTAAAATTCTAATTGACTATTTAATATCACTATGGAAATCATATCGTAATATATCATTCAATAATACCATAAACATAGGATTTTTTGGAGGAGAACCTTTAGTCAATATGATATTAATTGAAAAAATAATTAACTACTTAAATGCAGTGAAGATAAAGGGGATAACATTTGTATATAATTTAACGACAAATGCGATATTATTGCCTAAATATATGAATTATCTTGTCGAGAATGATGTGCATTTATTGATAAGCATTGATGGATCCAAACAGAATAATATATATCGGGTAAAAAAGGAAGGGAAAGAGTC
>NZ_FR885261.1:0-5641 GCF_000436315.1 Parabacteroides sp. CAG:2
CAGACCGCTGACTAAGCCACTCATCCAAGGAACCATAACTTCAACACAAAACAACTACTTTTGTTTTGCGAGTGCAAAGAAAGAGAATAATATTGGAATTACCAAACTTTTCCTTTCTTTTTTATTTTTCCCTCCGAATATTATAGAAGTAGAGAAAATGAGCTTACCTTTGCCTATCAAATAGATAAATAACGAAAAAATGACTTATACAGAAACTGTAATACCGGGCGTATGGATCATTGAGCCAAAGGTATTGAAAGATGCGCGCGGATACTTTATGGAAGCTTTTAAGCAAGCGGAATTCGAGGAGCATATCGGAAAAATCCAGTTCGTGCAAGACAACGAATCTTGCTCCTCTAAAGGCGTATTACGAGGATTACACTATCAGCTAGCGCCCTATTCTCAATCTAAATTAGTCAGGGTGATCAAAGGACGGGTATTGGATGTAGCCGTAGACGTACGTGAAGGCTCGCCCACATTCGGCAAATATGTAGCTGTAGAGTTATCGGACGAGAATAAACGCCAGTTATTTATTCCACAGGGATTCGCCCACGGATTCCATGTATTAAGTGACGAGGCTATCTTTACCTATAAAGTAGATAATCCATATACTCCAACGCATGAACGGGGAATCCGCTATGACGATCCCACGGTCCATGTAGATTGGAGCATCACAGATCCGGAATCGATCAACCTATCCGAGAAAGACACCAAGGCTCCATTGCTGAAAGACGCTGAGCTTAATTTCAAATACTAAACACTGTACAGATATGAAAACTTACCTAGTTACCGGTGCCGCCGGTTTTATCGGTGCCAATTTTATCAAACATATGCTGGCGAAATATGACGATATCAAGATCGTTGTCCTAGACTTGCTGACTTACGCAGGTAATTTGGGCACCATCGCCGAGGATATCGATGGAGTACGTTGCGAGTTCGTGAAAGGCGATATTTGCGACCGTGCCTTGGCCGACCAGCTATTCGAGAAATACAACTTCGATTATGTCGTGAACTTCGCCGCTGAAAGTCATGTAGACCGAAGCATCGAAAATCCCCAGCTATTCCTGCAAACCAATATCCTTGGTACACAGAACCTATTGGACGCCGCACGAAAAGCATGGGTTACCGGTAAGGCCGAGACAGGTTATCCGGTATGGCGTGAAGGTGTACGTTTCCATCAAGTCTCTACCGATGAGGTCTATGGAAGCCTTGGTGCCGAAGGTTATTTCCACGAGACCACGCCTTTAGATCCCCGGAGCCCGTACAGCGCCTCCAAGACAAGCGCGGACTTATTCGTAAAGGCTTACCACGAGACGTATAAGATGCCGGTATCTATTACCCGTTGTTCCAACAACTACGGACCTTACCATTTCCCGGAAAAATTGATTCCCTTAATCATAAAGAACATATTGGAAGGTAAATCCCTACCTGTATATGGTGACGGCACAAACGTACGCGACTGGTTATATGTAGAGGATCATTGCAAGGCGATCGACACCGTCATCCACCACGGACGTGTGGGAGAGGTTTACAACGTAGGCGGTCATAACGAGAAGCAGAACATCGAGATCGTGAAACTCACGATCCGGACGATCCATCAACTAATGACCGAACAACCGGAATATCGCCAAGTATTAAAGAAAAAAGAGATCGGTGCCGATGGACAAATCTCTATCGACTGGATCAACGACAGCTTGATTACATTCGTGAAAGACCGTCTGGGCCATGATCAACGATACGCCATCGACCCGACGAAGATCACCAACGAATTAGGCTGGACACCAGAGACCTGCTTCGAGGTCGGTATCGTAAAAACCATCCGTTGGTATCTTGAGAACCAAAAATGGGTAGAGGATATCACCGGTGGAGATTACATGAAATATTACGAGCAAATGTATGGATCACGTTGATTCCTCAACGTGACCGTGTGTATGTGGATGAATCTCAGAGAGGCTGTTTCCTAATTCGGGAGCGGCCTCTCTTATTTGTTTCCGGATCGTCTCGCGTATCTCCTCACGCACATTCCTGCGGGTACTATCCAGTTCCGCTTGCTTGGCAGGTTTCAAGAAATCTTTATATTTACATTTCACTATCTTGAACTTGAAATCATCCAGATTCCCTTTTATATCGATACCCAGCTTAAACGGCACCGGCGATTTTAAAACCGAGAGATGGTAATCGAACGTCATATCCAAATTATGCGTTCCTCCTACGGCTACTTTATACCGGTCCATCTCCACCAAGAATGGGAATACCTCGATCTTGTTATCATGGATCGCTAAATCTACCGCTATACTATCGATCATATTCCGTTTTTTATTCTTGAACATCAACGTCTTCGATATCTCGGTATATGTCTCACCATCCAGCAGCACCATATTCTTTCCGCTCAGGTAGCAAGAGGCATTTACAGACGGCAGCAACACGGACATCGTAGAATCCGCCTTGCAAGTCGCCGTCATCTGGCAATCTACCATGCCTTCGAACGAACGAAGCATAGGGACCAATGTGTCGATATCCGGGAATAAACTGATTAACCGTTCCACTAAAATATCATTTAAGGACAACTCAAATCCCATAGTCGCCTCTTGATCTGTTTTGGTCGTATAAACCATCGTCAGATCTCCGGAACCGATATTCGAGCTCATACATAAATCGCTCAGATTGATACTTTGATCCCGGATTACAACCTCACCTTTCACATCCTCCAACTTCAGATCCTTAAAATCTATTTTTTTAGCATTTGTATGAAGCGTCAGATCCAAGAATTTCGGAACGACAAATAGTTGAGAGATCGAATCCGTAGCGACACTATCCACGGTATTCGCTAATAGATGATCCGTCTCCAGTACGGAGATACTGTCTTCCGAGAAGACCCCAACCGAATTGGATGCCAATTGATCAGAAAACTGCAAACCTTTACCTATAGCTAGCATCAACTGGTTACAATCGATCAGATCGGATTCCAACTCGAAATTCGCTTTCAGCTTTCCTCCCCGTAGCATGGCCCGCCGGATGTCGCTAAGCTCTCCGCTCAAAGTAAAATCGCTCTTTCCTAAATGCAGGCGGGCACCACTCAACGTCATATTGTTAGTATTGAATTTCACGCTTGTCTCATCAATATACATCGGAATGGGGAATAAGCGGCTAAAGCCCCTCAATTGCTTAAACCTCACTTGTCCCCGAGCCTCCCATTGGCGTAAGACACTGTTTGAGGAAGCGACCGAATCCACTTGCGACCGCTGTCTATTCGCCCTTCGGGTGGTCTGCGTGCGCCTGCGCAAGGTATCACCGGCGGCAATACGGCGTTCACGTTGTTGACGAATCGCTTGCCGATAAGGTAATGCTTCCAAAGAGAACTGGCTTTCCGTCAGAACCATACCCGTCCGTAAAGGGATAAGAATATATTTTAAGGTGTCCACCGAGATCGTAGCTCCCGCCATAGGGATCCGCTTATCTGTAGAAGAAGCCTTGATGCCCCCTTTCAACACGGTCTTACCGGCCACCATCCAGGTAGAATCCGGCAACTTGGTGCGTAAATGATCAAATTCCAACCCTGCGGTCATAGGGATAACAGCCGTTGTATCAATAACCGGCGTCGTATTGGCTACCATCTTCAATCCACCGATATTCGTACTGATCTCATCCTTATACTTTATATTCAAGGTATCCACCGATAGATTAGCGCTCAACAATCCTTTCGCATTCAGATATTTACTTTCATTTTCCGTAGATCCTACAAACAGATTCGCCCCAGCGATATACATATCCACGCCTAACGGCTTACTAAACGCCTTGAAGCGATCAACCGTCAAATTGCCGGATGATTTGACCTTGGCGAAGCGGCTATTCACGATATCATCCACCTTAAACACCGTAGATAAATCAGCCATCATGGTACCCTCCAGCAGCAGTGTGTCGGGATTCAAGAACTCTTTAGCCAAACGGGTAAAATCGACCTGCCCTTTCATCTCCGCCCGAATCGCGGGATTCCTCCAGATATCCCTAACCTCGCCACTCATGGTCAACGAGGTATTCAACCCGATCAATGTCAACTCCTCCAAAGAGACATAAGAAGAATCCGGGTAAGCGCCATTCAAATGTAAATCCACGTCCATGCGCAATGTATCGATCCCCTGTTCAATACCTTTTACATGATAAGAACCATCCTCTATCTTGCAGCATAAGTTCACGGTCGGAACAATACTATCCCCTAATTCTCCACGGATATCCCCTTCCAAAATAATACGTCCCTCAGCAAGTGTTTTATCCCGATCCTTAAAATATTCATCCGGAATAAAATGTAAGAGATCATTCATATCGGAAACCTTCAACCCGAAAGTCATATCGATCCGTGACGGATTATCCTCGGTAGCCGGTACCATAAAGCCATCCGCCGTAAAAGGCAGGTTATTCACCAGCAACTCCGCGTCCCTCAACCCAATCCGGCGAAGTCCGTCAGCCAACAACAAACGTCCCTTGAAGCGTAACGCTAACTTATTCGCCAAAGAATAAGACGGGCTACGGAATACGATCGAGGAAGAACCGGTCTCCACATCCAACTTATTTCCTCGTTGGGTCAAAAGGCCGTCTATATGTAAAAAGAAACCATCGATCGCCGTATATAAATCCTGCTGGCGGTCATCATAGACAAAGTGCCCATTCGTAATATGCACTTGCTGCAAATCTATTTTAGGCAATGGAGATGACGATGATTCATCTACCGAATCCATCTCACTTTGATAAATCTCCCAATTCGCCTTTCCCTCCTCATTCACATAACCATAAAAACGGATACTATCCATGATAACCCGAGGAATCGTCACCTTCCCGCTAAACAGATAATCCGTAGGGTTAAATACGACGATCGCTTTTTTGAAAGACAACAAGGAATCCGAAGGAATCATCAAATCCTCCTGATAGCCTATAGAATCCTCAGCCAGATTTGAGATCAAACGCCCATTCGTCAACTTCACTCCCAGATAAGGATACGTCTCAAAATAAGTCAACTCCACCCGCTCACATTCCAAGTGCGCCTCTATGAATTCGTTTGTTTTTTCTACGACCAGCGGTGTCAGCTTCTCCGGAGGTAAGACCGCCCATTTCAGTATACCAACCCCGATCAAGGGAAGTATGAAAAAGATCCCGACCAACACAGACACAACAACCAGCAATATCTTTCTTATTCGTACCATACTCATTCCTTCATCTTATCACAAACAACACTAATTAAATTGTATGAGCAAAAATACGAAATACTATCCCAAAGACAACGCTTATCTCATAAAAAAAGGCCCCCCGCAATGAGAGACCTTCTTTTTACATCTTATTTATTTTTCTACAATTCATTTATCCAGAACCTCGTATTTAGAATGCTGGCTCTTGAACTCAGGAACAATCTCCTTCATCCGCTTCACGATCTGCATATCCCCCTCCACGGCACAAGCATGTACCAAGGCATCAATCCGCAGATTGGCGTCAGCATAGTCATACGCACGGACTTGGGCGATCTTGATCTTCGGATGAAAAGTAGGCTTGGAGGTTTCCTCCTCATTGAGTACCTCCTCATACAACTTCTCCCCGTCTCGCAATCCCGTGAACCGGATCTCGATTCCCTTCACCCCGCTCAGACGGATCATAC
>NZ_FR885262.1:0-1150 GCF_000436315.1 Parabacteroides sp. CAG:2
TTTGAGTGGAAGTCAGAACCTTTTCCAATTGCTCTTTTAATGCGTAAGGTTCCATGATCGCAGTGAAATAACCTCGATTGAAGGACGGATTGGTAGGCCCATCTATATTCCCTAGCATATTCCATTTCAAATTCACGAAACAACCTTTAAGGCTTTGTTTGTCTACTAGGATTTTCGGGAAACGGGGTAACTCATTATTCCAAGAGGTTTGCGTATACCAAGTGACTAGAAAGTGATTGGGCAGCTCCGTGAAATAATGGCAGATCGGCTCATGACCCGTATGCATCGTAAAAGCAGGGTGTAGCGTATTTGAGTCTATGTCATAATGATAAAGTGTGTCTTGCGAGGCTATACAATTATGAAGATAGAAGTCGGAAGCGGTGGTATTCAAAGATTCTCGTACCTCATAATCGTAAGTGCTTGGGATCAACATGAATTGGTCGGAGACCGGATATTCTTGGATGATATTGCCTTCGAAATCCTGCGTCCAGATCAATGCGGTGGGAGTTCCCTGAAAAGGTATGCACATGACGGTTACTGTTTTTTTCTCGGCATTGATGACGAACCGGCCTTTATGGGTTATATAGGCCAGAGGAATGTGTTTTTGTGGCTGCCCGTCGAAGTCAAACACTAATATCTTAGAGGCACGAATCTCCATTAGATAGATTTTATTATTACTTTCATCTAAATACTGATCATAAATAAATAGGTTATATTCATCCGGCCCTTGTCCTTGGGAGGAGATCTTTCTGATGAAATCCCCATTACGGTTATAGAGCTTACATGAAGAGCCTGCCCTAAAAGATTTCACTAAAATATAATGGTCACTCACGGCTATATGGGTATCTTGCCCTGCGGCGGTCAATGCGTCTTCCGAGTTTTCTAGGCGAATAACTTGAAAGGAAGAAAGCAAGGAGCTTAGCGATAAATTGAATGTATCCTTTACGGAAGAAAAGTCTAAACTAGTCACCGGATCTCCTTGCAGATTAATAACCTGTGCTATGACTGGGCAATTATCCAAGGTCAACTTTCTGGATACATTTGTCTCTTTATTTCCGCATGAGGAAACAACCGTTAGTAACGTGATCGATACGTAATATATGATTCTATTCATGACCTTATTGATTTAAATAACACATATTATATTCAT
>NZ_FR885263.1:0-1396 GCF_000436315.1 Parabacteroides sp. CAG:2
GCGAAGGTGTGGCGGCTTAGGTGGAAGCCGATCTCCTTGTGGATGCCGCAGGCTTTGGCTATCTGTTTGAGGTGCCTGTTGCACACGCTGTTGCTGGGCATGGGAAACACGAGGTCGCCTCCGGCAAGCCCTTTGTAACGTTCTATCAGCTCCTTGGCAATCTCCATAAGGGGGACGTTGCTCGACACACGGGTCTTGGTGCGCCGGGTGATGATCCATTCCTCGCCGTCGAAGTCCATGCGCTGTATCTTGTCATGGGTGAGCGTCTTTATGTCAATGTAGCTAAGCCCGGTGAAACACCCGAAGAGGAACATGTCCCGCACGAGGCTGGTCTGTTTCTTGACGAACACGGCGTTAGCCAAGGTGCGCAGCTCCTCTTCCGTGAGATAGCCCCGGTCGGTCTCCTGCATCTCAAGGCTGTACTCGCCGAAGGGGTCGGTGCGGACGATTCCACGCCGCCACGCCTTGTCGGTCAGGCTGAGCAGGGGCATGGTGTATATCCAGAGGGTGTTGGCGCTCAATCCCTTCTCCACCCGCAGGTACTTGTCGAAATCGGTGATGATCTCCTTGGTCAGCTCCTTGTAAGCCATGTCGGTGCGCTTCTTCTTCTCCCAAAGGAAGGTCTTGAAATGGTTGTAAACAGCCAGATACTTGTTGTAGGTGGACTTGGCTCGCTGCCCTTTCTCGACCATCGCCTCAAACTCCCGGTTCATGTTCCCGAAGTCTTTGAGGATGCAGTTCTCCATCACGCCGACACCGAGGAAGGCGTTGCGCAGCTTCTCGGCGGTGACGAAATCCTCTTCCCGGAGGATGCGGTGGTAGTGGTTGGTGAGCCGGGCGGAGACCTCCTTCAGTTGCCCGTTTATCTCGTTTGCCTCGGCGGACTTGCCTTTCGCCTTGCCGTTCTCCCAGAGGTCGGGGGTGACGAACAGCTTGGTTCCCACTGCCTTGTCATCGCCGTCAACGGAGATTTTCACCATGATGGGGGCTTTTCCGTCCCGGTTTCTCACTGCGGATCTCTTGATGTAGAACGAGGTCGCAAACGTACTTCTCTTTGTTTCCATAACTCTAAAATTTTCGTTTCTAAAGGTAGTTACTTATTTCTTACCAAGAGCTATGCAAAACAAGGCAAAGCAATGAAACAGAACTTGTTATGCTGTATATACCCCGTTTTGGAACCGGTAGCTGTTTAGTAGCCGAACTTTGTCCGAAAGGGGTGTTTTCAGGCATTTTATGCCGGAGTCCGTTTCCACCCGCTCTGCATACAAGATGCTGACCTGCATTTATTTATGTAGAACTTTGCTTTTCTTTGCGCCTTATGCCGATTTTTGATTAAAAAACTATTTCAGAAGCCTAGCTTCTTAAATTCATTTTCAAAATTAGGTGTAAATATTTC
>NZ_FR885264.1:0-13399 GCF_000436315.1 Parabacteroides sp. CAG:2
ATTTGCTCTACCAACTGAGCTACCAAGTCATTCTGTTTCGCTATCGTTACTTTTTCAAACCACCGTTTGTTTCTCGATTGCGGGTGCAAAGATAGAGGTTTTATTTTTCCCCGCAAACTTTTCGACTACTTTTTTTCATAAAATTTTAATCAAACTCGTAAATATCCGAGGGTGTAGTCCGCTTCAACGCTACCAATGAGACATCTTTCCCTACCCTTATGCCCTCTTGGAAAAGACGTATATCCACTGTCTTATAGGCCAGTTCGGGATGGTTATTGTCCCGGCTGAGATGGCAAAGCCAGATATTCTTCAAACCGGTATTATAATGGGTCGCCAAGAACTCCGCGGCCTCCCTATTACTCAAATGCCCGGTCGGGCTCGCCACCCGCTCTTTCAAGAAAGCAGGATATGTACCGAAACGAAGCATCTCCTCGTCATAGTTCGCTTCCAATATTAAATGGTTCGCCATGCAGATATATTTCCCCACCGTGTCCGTGATATGGCCTACGTCGGTAGCGAAAGTGAATTTATGATTACCATACTCGATATGGTACCCCACATTATCAGTACTATCGTGAGGCACCTCGAAAGCCGTGATACGGAAATCACGGATAAGGAATGGAACTTCTTTTTCTATAACCTTGCGAGAGACACATAAGGTCTCCTCCACATACCGGCTCTTATCAATCCCCCGGTGCACGTCGGCTGTCGCATAGACAGGAATGCAAAGCTTCTCGCCCAAATACCCGACCGTCTTGATATGATCCGCATGATCGTGGGTAATCAACACGGCCACGATCTTGGTAAAATCGATCGACCGGTCCTTCAATACTTTCTTTATGGTCCGGATTCCGATACCTGCGTCAATCAGCATACCGAATTCCGAAGTCCCCAAATAATAGCAGTTCCCACTGCTCCCACTAGCTAAACTCAGAAATGATAGTTTCATACTCTCCTATTCCGCAACACTGCTTTTTTTCTGTTTTACATAGTATACACTAGGGGCGGAACGTCTCAGGGATCGATACCTCCCCGATCAACGAGCAGTTCATATGCTCCTTCACCTCGTCGGGTGTCAGCCCATGGCCGAAGAGGAACATTAGCTTCGTCACGGCGCTCTCCGTCGTACTATCGAAGCCGCTCGTCACGCCTGCCTCCAACAATTTGTGCCCCGTCTCATAACGGTGCATCTCCACACTTCCGGCCCTACACTGAGTAACATTCACGATAACGATACCACGGTCTACAGCCTCCTTCAACATATTCAAGAACCATTCCTCGCACGGAGCATTTCCGCTTCCGAATGTTTCCATCACCACACCTTTCAGACCCGGGATATTCAGGATACTTTCCACTACTTGCGGAGAAATTCCGGGGAATAGTTTTAGTATAGCGATATTTCGGTCCAACAAATAATGCGGCTTCAGCGGCTTACGCGATACCGGATGATATACCTGCGGCAGATCATACTTGATATAGATACCCGCATGAGCCAAAGCCGGGTAATTGTACGAACGGAACGCATTAAAATTATCTGCATTTATCTTACTCGTACGATTCCCCCTCAATAAATCATTCTCAAAAAAGATACAGACCTCCGGGACCAACGGTAAGCCGTTCTCCTTGGCAGCCGCTATCTCGATCGCCGTAATCAAGTTCTCCTTCCCATCGGTACGCAACATCCCGATCGGTAATTGCGATCCCGTAAGGATCACCGGCTTACTCAGGTTCTCGAGCATAAAACTCAATGCCGATGCCGTATACGACATTGTATCCGTGCCATGCAGTACCACGAAGCCGTCGTATTTCTGATAATTATCGGCGATGATTTTCACGATCTTCATCCACGAGTCCGGCCCCATCTCCGAGGAGTCCATCGGAGGATCAAACTGTATCGTGGCCACCGAATACCCCAGTTTCTTCAACTCCGGCATATTGTCCTTCAAATGCTGGAAATTAAACGACTCTAACACTCCAGTCTCCGGATTCTCGATCATACCTATCGTCCCACCCGTATATATCAACAGGATGGAAGCCTTTTCTTGTTGAGTATGCATGTCCATATAATTATGCAAAGTTAATAAATTATTCTTCTCCTTTCAACACCGGAACACTTATATGATATTTTACGGCGATTATACGTGCGAGGAACACGCTCAACGCCGATACGAACTGTATCATCGCCGCCGACATAGAAGTTTGCATACATATATAATATATCAAACCGCCAAAGACACAAGCCAACGCATAAATATCTTTCCGGAATATCAAAGGTTCCTCATTAATCAATATATCCCTCATCATACCGCCAAACGAGCCGGTTATGGTTCCCATCACGATCGCCACCCACATGGGGAACCCGAAATCCAAGGTCTTGGCGATACCTACCACCACAAACAACCCCAATCCGATAGCATCGAATATAAAAAATGTATTGTTCAAACGGATCACGTATTTTCGGAAAGCGATAACGAACAACAAAGCCAAGGCCGAGACAACCAAATAAGAGGCTTGTTCCATCCAAAAAGGCACCGCGTTCAATAAAATATCACGAATCGTACCTCCTCCTACAGCGGTCACGACACCCACCACATAGGCGCCAAACCAATCAAATTGTTTCGCAGAAGCCAATCTTATGCCACTTATGGCAAACGCAAAGGTCCCTGTATAGTCACAAAAGGTGATAAAATCTATCATTTTGTTTTTTTCGCAAAAATACGGAATAGTTCGCAAATAACAGCATTTATAGAAAGAATACCTAACAATAATTTAAACCAAACGAATCCCTTAATGTTTATTATATATAAGTTTGCGGAGTGGTTATAACCGTAACCTATTGATTTTTATTTACAAAAGAGAATTGAGTTAGATGAGGATGAAAAAATGCATGTTGATCGGGTTGATCTGTCTGCTATCCAGCCAATGGATGTGGGGGCAACACTTCCCTCAGATGGATGCCCGCAATTACGTGAGCGACACGGCCCTTTTCATTCCACGCCGCCCTTGGTTGGCAGCAAGCGAGGTATTCGGAATGAACATGGCCGTCTGGACTTTCGACCGTTTCTTAATGAACGAGGATTTCGCGAAGATAAACGGACATACGATTAAGCAAAACTTCAAGACGGGGCCTGTTTGGGACACGGATAAGTTCTCTACCAAT
This sequence comes from Parabacteroides sp. CAG:2, assembly GCF_000436315.1. Lineage (NCBI taxonomy): Bacteria > Pseudomonadati > Bacteroidota > Bacteroidia > Bacteroidales > Tannerellaceae > Parabacteroides > Parabacteroides sp. CAG:2. The sequence continues at coordinate 3,161 of NZ_FR885264.1, forward strand.
CTGGTGGCCCATCCCTATCACGGATCGTTATATTTCAACGCGGCCCGTAGCAACGGACTGAATTTCTGGCAATCCATTCCATTCGCGGCGGGAGGCAGCCTAATGTGGGAATTCTTTATGGAAACGGAACCGCCCTCCATCAATGACATGCTTGCCACCTCTTTCGGCGGTATAGAATTAGGTGAGATTACCTACCGGCTCTCCGACTTATTCATCGACAACCGCTCCCACGGGGCGGAACGTGTGGGACGGGAGATCTTATCCGGTTTGATATCTCCGATGCGGGCGATCAATCGTATCATCACGGGAGAAGCTTGGAGACACAGCAGCTCCAAGGGGCGTGTCTACACCTCGGTTCCCGTAAACTTCATCGTGGGTGTCGGCCCTCGCTTCCTTGCCGAGCAGGAAGGCTCCAAGCATGGCACTACGAGCATGCACGTATCCTTCAGGTTGGATTATGGAGATCCTTTCAATGATGATTTCTATTCGCCCTATGAATGGTTTCAGTTGAAGGCCGGGTTCGATTTCTTTTCGAGCCAGCCGCTCATCAGCCAAGTCAATGCCGTTGGGGCTATCTGGGGGAAACAGGTCTGGAGTAAAGGCCCTCGTAGTCTGGCCGCTGGAATCTTTCAGCATTTCGACTACTATGATTCCGAGTTAAAATCCAATAGTTCCCAAACGGTAGCTCCCTACCGCATATCGGAAGCGGCGGCGGTCGGTGGTGGATTGATCTATTACAAAAGAGGCACGCCGGACAATAAGGTAGATGTTTACGCCGAATTATACGGAACAGGAGTCGCCTTGGGCGCAAGCATCTCCGATTACCTCCGGCTGGAAGAGAGAGATTATAATCTGGGAAGCGGTTATAGCGTGAAAGCGTTTACCGGATTGGCCTACGATAAACGCTGGGCGTTCTTGATCGATTTGGAGAACTACCATATCTTCACATGGAAAGGATACGAGCCGGATATAGACTGGAATGCGGTGGACCCTACAAAGTTAAACGTACAAGGCGATGCCGGCAACGCACGTTTAACGGTATTTTCCACCACCTTAGCCTATATGTCCAAGCATAAATGGAATATTGCGTTGCGAAATCGTTATTTCTCCCGCCGTACCCATTATAAGTATCATAAAGATATAGATAGCTCCACGTATGATATTATGCTGACGCTTGGGTGGAGGATTTAATTCTTCCGCTCAAGCTCACGCAGATTCTCCATCTTCTTGCGCTGCATAAACTCATAGATGCCTTCCAAATGCTCCGTCACTTTTTGGTTTCCGAACTCATAGACCTTAGAGACCAGCCCATCCAAGAAATCACGGTCGTGGGATACGACGATCAACGTCCCGTCAAAGTCAAGCAACGCCTGCTTCAAGATATCCTTCGTCTTCATATCCAGATGGTTTGTCGGCTCATCCAGAATCAGCAAGTTCACAGGCTCCAACAATAGCTTAATCATGGCCAGACGTGTGCGCTCGCCACCGGAAAGCACCTTCACCTTCTTCGCCGAGTTCTCGCCGCCAAACATGAACGCACCCAGCAGATCCTTGATCTTATTACGGATATCGCCTTGCGCCACATCGTCTATCGTCTGGAAAACCGTAAGATTCTCATCCAGCAGGGAGGCTTGGTTCTGGGCGAAATAACCGATCATCACGTTATGCCCCAGCGTCAACGTCCCCTCATGCTCGATCTCTTTCATGATACACTTCACCAAGGTAGACTTACCCTCGCCATTCTTCCCGACGAAAGCGATCTTATCCCCTCGCTCGATCATCAGATTAGCGTTTCGGAAAACCGTATGATCGCCATACGCTTTCGAGACATTCTCGATCGTCACCGGATAAGAGCCCGAACGAGGCGAAGGCGGAAACTTCAAGCGCAAAGCCGAGGTATCTTCCTCATCCACCTCCAAGATCTCCAGTTTCTCCAGCATCTTCACACGGCTCTGCACCTGCAAGGTCTTGGAGTACGTGCCCTTGAAACGCTCGATGAACTCTCTCGTCTCGGCGATCATCTTCTGTTGCTCGTCATAAGCCTTCTGTTGTTGCTCACGACGTTCCTTCCGTAATTGCAAGTATTGGCTATAGTTTACCTTATAATCATAAATCCGGCCCATCGTCACCTCGATCGTACGAGTCGTGATATGATCCACGAACGCACGGTCGTGGCTGATCACCACTACGGCCTGACCGTTATCGATCAAGAAATCCTCCAACCACTGGATAGACTCGATATCCAAGTGATTCGTCGGCTCGTCCAGCAAAAGGACATCCGGTTTCTTCAACAGTAGTTTCGCCAGCTCGATACGCATACGCCAGCCACCGCTGAATTCACTGGTTTGCCGGTCGAAATCCTCCCGTTTGAAACCCAGTCCCAACAAGGTTTTCTCTATATCGGCGTCGTAATTGATCTCCTCTATGGAATAGAATTTCTCGCTCAAGGTAGAGACCCGCTCGATCAGCTCCATATAACTATCCGACTCATAGTCCGTACGAGTCTCCAGTTGCTTATTCAATTCGGCGATCTCCGCCTCCATCTCGTGCAGATGGGCGAAAGCCTGCGCCGTCTCCTCGAAAACGGTACGGCCATCCTCCGTCATCAAATGCTGCGGCAAATAAGCGATCACGGTATCTTTAGGGGCGGACACTTTTCCACGGCTTGGCTCCCGCACGCCGGCCAATATCTTCAACAAGGTAGATTTACCGGCACCGTTCTTACCCATCAAGGCGATACGATCTTTCTCGTTAATCACAAAAGAAACATCCGAGAAAAGGGCGCTTCCACCAAACTCTACTGTTAGTCCGTCAACTGAAATCATATGTTTATTTTAATACATTAATATAATGAAGCCGCAAAGATAAGAAAAATCCCTTTCATTAGGGATGTACAGGAGATTTCATACGATCTTTCCGGGGCAAGACTAGGAAGAAATTGGTTGCCGATGCCGTCGGCAATATTTTCGACGCCGTCAGCAATATTTCCGACAGCGTCAGCATTATTGCCGACGGTGTCGGCAACCAATTGCATAAGGGACTAATCCCTTAAACTACCTTTAAAAAAAGCAGAAGCATCCACATATTTTCCAACAAAACGCTTGTTTTATAAACAGAAACTCCTATCTTTGCACCCGCTAATACAAACAGCTTAAATTAATTATTCAAACATGGCAACAAAAATTAGATTGCAAAGACACGGTCGTAAAGGTTACGCCTTCTACCAAATCGTGATCGCAGACAGCAGGGCTCCACGTGATGGAAGATTTATTGAAAGGATAGGTTCTTATAATCCGAACACTAATCCTGCTACAGTAGATTTGAACTTCGAAAGAGCTTTGTATTGGTTACAAGTAGGTGCTCAACCTACAGACACAACTCGTAACATTCTTTCTCGCGAAGGCGTTTGCTTGAAAAAGCATTTATTGGAAGGTGTTAAGAAGGGTGCGTTCGACGAAGCCGCAGCTGAGGAGAAATTCCAAGCTTGGTTGAAGAACAAACAAGCTTCCGTACAAGCTATCAAAGAAAAAGACAGCGAAGCAGCTAGAGCAGAAGCTAAAGCACGTCTTGAGGCTGAAAAGGAAGCGAATAAGGCAAAAGCAGAAATCGTAGCTAAAAAGAAAGCAGAATTGGCAGCAGCTGAAGCTGCTAAGCAAGCTGAGGAAGCAGCCGCAGCGGCTCCCGCTGAAGAAGCTCCGGCAACTGAAAGCGCTGAATAATTCGTGCGATGCCAAAATAAAAAAGAGGACATTTTTCAATGCCCTCTTTTTTTATGCCTTTTCCACCAGCTACCGGATCTTCCTAATGCGTATAATCGATCAGCCGGATGCCATCGCCTAAATCGTTCTGGATAACATCCTTCATCCTTTTGGCGAAAGGACAGGCATAACCTATCGGCGTCCCTTTTTGGATACAGGAAGCAAAAGCGATACTATCCGCCCCTCTATTCACCAACTCCCTCGCCCTTAATACGGCCTTTTTTCCGGGACAACCTCCGCAATTGATAAACCCGATGATCTCAATATCTTCCTCTACGCCCTCAAAGGCTCCCTTTTTCTCACGGATCATCCTAAAATCAGTAGTACCGGGGCAAAAATCCTCTGTTTGCATACATCTGATAATTCCTACTTTCATAAAGCATCCCTCCCAATTAAAAAAGCCGTAAAATCTAAAATTCTACGGCTTTCCGATCTATAAATGATGATTAACTAAGTCGTGTTACTTCTTCTTCAACAAGAAAGTATCGATCTGTTTCACAAACTCCTCACGGGGAAGAGCTCCCATCGATATCTGAGGCTGTCCTTCCTTAGGGATAAACAAGAACGTAGGAATACTTTGTATACCGAAAGCGGCAGCCAACTCCTTTTCCTTATCCACATTTACCTTATAAACTACGATATCATTCTTATACAGGATAGCCAAATCCCTTAAAATAGGAGCCACTTGCTTGCAGGGACCACACCAGTCCGCATAAAAATCGATGATACAAGGCTTATCACCTTCATATACCCATTTCGTTGCGTTCTTCTCGTAATTGAATACCTTTTGCAGGAACTCTGCCTTGTTCAAAGTAACGACCTCTCCCTTGGAGGCGGTACCAGCCTCACTTGATTTATCTGATTTAGCGGACATCGAGCAGCTTACTAATAGCAGCACAACCGAAACCAGCCATAAACTTTTCAACTTTCTCATATAGAAACCTTTTACTTGATTGATAAATTATTTGCTACAAAAATAGCAATAAAAAGGGGATTCCCACACATTCTATTCTTAAAAGAAAAGAATAAACAAAAAGAAAAAAAGCGCATAAGACTCTTGTATATTCCAAAAGAATGACTACCTTTGCAAAGCAATTAAACGAAACGTTTGATCGCAAAACATATTGGAAAGATGGCAGAGTGGTCGATTGCGGCGGTCTTGAAAACCGTTGAACTGAGAGGTTCCCGGGGTTCGAATCCCTGTCTTTCCGCAGAGAGTCCTGTAAGGCGAAAGCTTTACGGGATTTTTTGTTTTTGAGGCGTTTGTCCGGGCACAAACGGAAAGAGGTAGCGGGCATCGCTAGAATGAGAAAGTGTATAATAATATGGAAACAGGATCATTGCGGATAAGTGATATACGGCCGGATTTTATCTATATGATGGAACAAGCCGTGAAAGCCCCATCGGGGCATAATACCCAACCTTGGTTGTTTCGTGTGCAAAAGGATAGGATACAGATTCTTCCGGATATGAGTAAGTCCCTTCCGGCCGTAGATCCGGATAACCGTGAGTTATTTATTAGCTTAGGATGCGCCACCGAGAATCTTTGCATTGCGGCTGAGGCAAAAGGATATACTCCGCTACCGTTTTTTTCAGGATCGGGGGAGATCACCGTACTCTTGTCGGAGGCATCGATGATTAAGGAGACGAGTGGGCTTATCGAGGAAATTTCGGTGAGACAGACGAATCGAGGCATATATTCCGGGGAAATGATTCCATCGGATCAACTGAGCTATTTGAGGAATACGCCTTTGGAGGAAAATATCAGTCTGCATTTGTGGTCGAAAGGAGAGTGGGAGTTCGATACGCTTTCTTCTTATATATTTGCGGGGAATAACCGGCAAATGAACGATCGTCTGTTTAAGCGAGAGCTGAAATCATGGATGCGTTTTAATAAGAATCATGTACGAGCTACATCGGACGGCCTGAGTTATGCGGTGTTCGGGGCGCCGAACCTTCCCCGTCTTATCTCAGAGACAATCATGGGAAGTGTCTTGAAAGCCGGCATACAAAATAGGGGAGACAAGAAGAAGCTGGACTCTTCTTCTCATTTAGCCTTGTTCGCCTTACGGATAAATACGCTACCGGAATGGTTTGCGCTAGGCCGGAGTTTGCAACGTTTTCTTTTGAGAGCTACGGAAAAGAATATCGCTTTCGCCTTTTTGAACCAGCCTTGTGAGGTGCGTGATCTTTCCGGTTTGCTGGCGAAAGACTTGTCTTTCACCAACGAGATTCCAGCCTTGATCCTCCGTCTGGGATACGCCAAGCGGAAAATGCCGTACTCACCTCGAAAGTCTTGGCGTGAGAGGCTGGTTCCGTAATGGTTAAGTCAGATAGCGAGTACCCTCGTTCATGCCAGCCTGCACGGGATATGCCAATACGAAACTGTTTGCCTGGAAGTATTTGTTGAGGTACTTGGGGATACGGGCCATGGCGGGAGCGTAGGAAAGTCCTTCCTTGCGGCTAAGGATAATCCACATCGTGTCGTCCGGTTTTATATCCCGGAAAACGATCAGGAAGTCATCCCAGTCGTTGAATTCGATATAACTGGCTTCTCCGCTTTTCTTGGCTAATAATTTCTTTAAGGCATTCAAGGTCGCTTCCGAACCGTAAAAGACTGTCGCTGCACCTGTGTTCTGGGTCACGTTTCGTAACCGGAAGATGATTTGGTTGAAACCGATTTCTTTTTCGGCCAATTCCGGGATGATGATCAGATGCCGTCTAACGGTAGAGATGGGTTGTGCGGGCTTGTATATGAATGTACTTACACTACTTTCCGCCAATACACTTTCCACGATATGGCCTAGGAAGGCCGCCGGTATATCTTTTTCCTTGTGCAATCCCACTACCAGATCTGTGATCTCCCGCTCTTTTACCACGCTGGCGATAGCATTCGATACGCTTAAGTCATATCTTAATAAATCTTTCATCCGGGTATCCGTGGCGGCAGCCGTATTGACTGCGGTCTGTAGAACCCTGCGGGATTGTTTTAACGCTTTCTCGTCTGAATGATGGTTATCTATCACTTTTAGGGCAAACAAGCCGTTCTTGTTTTGGGGAGATTTGATCGCCAAGCTGAGGTTGACCAGCTCTTCCACGGTCTCTTCATTGCTGACCGGTATCAAGATATGCTCTGATTCTTTTTTGTTTTCCTCCTTATCGGATATATCTTGGGCCGCTATGTTATGAGCGCCTTTTTGGGCGGCGAAAGAGGCGATGGTACAAGTGACAAGTATCATCAGGATCGTACCGTTCAACACGCTCTCATTTAATAACCGGATTGGTTCCCCATTAGCGTCTGTTCCGGTGATTACGTTATATCCGACCATCACGGCGGCCAATGTAGCGGCGGCTTGTGCGTTACTTAAGCCGAAAATAACGCTTCGCTGATCTGTGGACAGATGGAAAGTCTTTTGGGTCATCCAAGCGGCTATGTATTTGGCGGCCGTAGCTACGATAATCATGATAAGCCCTACTTTAATGGTCTCGAAACTGGTAAAGAACGTACGATAATCTATTAACATACCTACGCCCAACAAGAAGAATGGGATGAATATGGCATTTCCTACGAACTCGACACGATTCATCAAGGGTGAGCTTTGCGGGATAAGGCGATTTAGGGCTAGTCCGGATAAGAACGCCCCGATGATCGCCTCCATACCCGCTACCTGAGCTAGGAAAGATCCCAGAAATACCATCACCAGCACGAATATATACTGTGATATATTATCGTGTACATGCTTAAAGAACCAACGCCCAATGAAAGGGAAACCGAATAATACGATTAACGCAAATATCAAGATGGAAACCCCCAGACGAATCCAAAACATATCGTTGACCTGTCCGGTGGCCATGCCGACAATGATCGTTAGGACGAGCAATGCCAAGGTATCAGTGATCATCGTTCCTCCTACGGTGATACTGACAGCTTTGTTTTTGCTGATACCCAGTTTGCTGATAATCGGATAGGCGATCAATGTATGGGAGGCGAACATACTGGCGAGTAAAACGGAGGTCAATACGTTGAATCGCAGGACCCATATTCCGACAACCGTTCCTAGGATCATCGGAATGAGGAATGTGTACATGCCGAATGCTAGGCTTTTCGTACTATTTCTCTTAAAATCCGCCATGTCGATTTCCAATCCGGCGAGAAACATGATATAAAGCAATCCCGCCGTCCCGGACAAGATAATGCTGCTATCCCGTAATACGAGATTAAAGCCGTGCGGTCCGATAATTGCGCCGGCAATGATCAGTCCAAGCAGGTGAGGGATTCTCAGCTTGTTTAATAAAAGGGGAGCGGCCAGGATAATTAAAAGAATCAAGAGAAATTTTAATACCGGGTCCGCTAAGGGCAATGTGAAATCTATTGTCGAGGCTAATACCATATGCGTAATTTTTTCGTTATAATTTGAAACAAAAATAATAAGAATTTGCGGAGATTGCAGCGTTTACGCCAACTTTGCATCTTCTTTTATAGATAACAATGAATGTGTGAGTTTTATAAGTTAAAGTATATGTAAATCTTGGGACATTAGCGTGAACCGATTATATTTGTACATACATTGCATTGAGTTTATTGTTATAAAACTAAAAAGCGTTTAAACCCTTTGCATAAAAGGGTGTCAAACATGAAAAGAGAAAAATATTTATTTAATGTAGAGGAGAAACAAATATGAAACCCATGAAATTAACATCTTTAGTGATGATGCTTCTGATCGCGTTTAGTGCCGCGGCTCAGGAGGAGTTCTTTGATGATGTGTATTTCTCTTCCAAAAACAAGAAAAAGAAAGAACAGGTTGAAGAGAAAAAGGTTGTTCAGCCGAAACAGGAGTCTAGGGCCCTGGTCGCTACAGCCAAGAGCCCAGCTTCTTCAGACAGCCGGGATGTGGATGAATATAACCGTCGTTATACATCAGTCGAGGTAGAGGAGCCTTATCGTGAGGATGATTCCGTTATCTATGAGGATAGCGATGAGAATGAGTCTTCTTCCGAGCGTCGTTCGGATACTGAATATACGGAACGTATCATTCGTTATCATTCGCCGAGTAAGATTACGATCGCCGGAGCGGATCAAGTCGATTTGTATCTGAGTGACGGATATTATGGTTACGGCTATGATACGGATTATTCGAACGGTAGCGCGAACGTGAATTTTAATATCAATGTCGGCAACGGCTGGGGCTCGCCTTGGTATACAGGTTGGTACGATCCTTGGTTCTATAGCTATAGCCCTTGGTGGACTTATTCATCTCGCTTCTACGGCCCGTCTTGGGGATTCGGCTGGGGCTGGGGAGGCTTTTATGCCGGCTATTATAGTCCGTGGTACGATCCATGGTATGGCCCGTCTTGGGGCTGGGGTGGAGGCTATTGGGGTGGCCATTGGGGACATCATCACCATTACTATCCCGGTTACTACTCGACTCCAAGTAGACATTATTCAAACGGACGTTCCTCTTATCGAGATAATCGCTCTTATGCGAGTGGCAGAGGTTCCGGTTATACAGGTGGGCGGAGCAGTGGCTCTTCTTCCTTGAGAAATTCAGGATCGACTACAAGACCTTCGTCTTCAAGTTCATTGAGCAATGGACGTGCGGGATCTACCCGTAGGGAATCTGCTATATCCTCTGGTGCGGGACGTCGTTCCTCTTCTTCTGTTAGAAATTCGGCAACGACAAGAAGTAGCTCGGGCATACGTAATAGCTCGGCGAGAACAAGGATTTCCAGAAGTAGTTCTGGAGCCGCATCTTCTTCCGGACGTCAATATTCAGCTCCGGTAACACGTTCCTCTTCTAGGAGCAGTAGCGATTTCTCAAATAGTCGCTCTTCTTCCAGTCAATTTAGAAGTTCCTCTCCTTCTCGTAGTAGTTCGGTAGGTTCTTCTTCCGGTAGCTTCGGTGGAGGTCGTTCTAGTGGAGGCTCTGTTGGTGGCGGAGGTGGCCGTGCCGGTGGTGGTCGCAGGTAAAAGTGTTAGGTTGATAAAATTAGAGATACGATGAAAAGGATAGGAATTATAATGTCGGTGCTTGCCCTGTGTGGCGGCACCGCTTTTTCGCAGTCACAGTTGGATGCCTTTAAGTATTCCCAGACGGAGTTGAATGGTACGGCTCGTTATTTAGGAATGGGTGGTGCTTTTGGTGCGTTAGGTGGTGATATTTCCGCTATGAATACGAACCCGGCAGGCTTGGCGATTTATAAAAGCTCGGAGGTGGTTACGACATTGAGTTTGTCTTCGGCCTCGGCGAAGACCGATTGGCTTGGTTCGAAGGTGGATAACAGCCGTACGAAGGTGAGTTTCGATAATATCGCTTACGTAGGATATTTCCCGACAGCGAATGATGAGGGTATCGTGAGCTGGAACGTTGGTTTCTCTTATAATCGCTTGAAGAATTATAGCCGGAACTATACGATGGCTACAGGAGGTGATTTGAATACTTCTCTTTCTGATTATGTGGCCATGCGTGCGGCAGGGATGCCT